>NZ_JBKWZF010000028.1:0-22664 GCF_046991905.1 Finegoldia sp.
TGAAAAAGATACTTTTTTATGCAATTTCGGTAAAAAAAAGAAGCTTTTCAACTTCATACAGTTAATTTATAAATGTATACGTTTTGAGATGGAAGGGATAGAATACAAGAATTTCTAGTTTTTAAATGTTTGGAAGATGGAAAAAGGAGGAATACATACTGTATGAAAAAATTATTAACAATTGTTGCATCTATGGCACTCGCTGTCGGATGTATGTTACCGCAACCGCTACATGCTGAAGAATCAACAGAAGCTACAGTTAAAACAAAAGAACAATTACAGGAAGCAATCAAAAACGTCAATATTTCTACTATTCGATTAGGAGAAAATATCAGTGCAGATGTCGTGATACCAGAAAATAGATCAATAACTTTGGATTTAGGTGGTAAGACGCTGACTAATGAAACAAGCCACACAATTTACAACAAGGGAGTTTTGACTATTGATGGAACTGCTGGTACAGTTGACAATGTAACTCATGCTAAGGCAGCACTGGACAATGATGGTGTAGCAATTTTGAATAGCGGCAATTTTATTAGAAGTAAAGAAAATGGTATCAATAGTACCACTTCTGGTGGAAACTCATTTTATACAATACGAAATCATGGTGATATGACAATCAATTCATCAGTTTCTGTTTCACAAAATGGTCGTTATTCAAGTATGATTGAAAATGGATGGCAAAATGGTAAAGAAAACAAAACAGGAACTGCTTCACTGATGGAAATAAACGGGGGAACATTTTCAGGTGGATTAAATACGATTAAAAATGATGACTATGGTGAACTTACGATAAATGGTGGCTCTTTTTCAAATACAGTACAAGCAGCTTTACTGAATTGGAATATTGCTACTATCAATGGTGGTGAATTCACATCAGATGGTAATGCTATATTAAATGGCAAATTGGATGATGTAATGGATAAAGGACAGTTAGTTATACATGATGGAACCTTTAAAAGTGAAAATTCTTCAATAGCTCCTATGAATGGAAGTTTTGAGAAATTTGGAAGTGTATCGATTACAGGCGGATTATTTTCTTCTGATCCATCTTTGAATAAAGGTCATGTTGCTGAAGGATACAAAGTTTTTCTTGGTCAAAAAGGTTATGCTGTTATTCCTTTAGCAACAAACATTGAATTATCAAAGAAAAACATAACCTTAGAGGTTGGGTCGAGTGAAGTCCTTGTTGCTACTTTATCACCAGATGAATCTAAAACAGAAACTGTAGAATGGTCTTCTAGTGATGAGAAGATTGCCTCTGTTAAAGATGGAAAGGTTACAGCGAATGCTCCAGGAAAAGTCACCATTATTGCAACAACTGAAGGTGGATTGACAGCAAACTGTGAAGTAACTGTTACCAAGCCTGTAGCAGTAGAAACTCCTTCCATTGATACATCCAAACCTACTGATGAAATCAAGGTCGGTGTAAATGATGAGAAAGCAGAAAAGTTATTGAAAGATGTAACTGATCAGATTATTGCAGGCTCCAGTGAGTTCACAGATGCAGATACAGCCAATGCTGTTATTGAAGCTGCAAAAGCAGGCAAGACAGTAACGGTTGTTGCAGATGTGCAGAAGGCTGATTCCAGTAATGCTCAGGTACAGGCTGATGCTAAAAAAATTCAAAAGGAACTGGAAGCATTGACCGCTGAAAGTAATAATACAGCAACAGTAGCAATGTATCTTGATCTGAGTGTCTTAATTAAAGCAGATGATATTGAATTAGGAAATATTACAAATCTGAGTACCCCTATGAAATTTACTGTTGTGGTTCCTGAGAATCTATTAGCAGAAGGAAGAGAATTCTATATACTTCGTGTTCATAATGGAGCTGTTAATAAAATAGTACCAGAGCGTAATAAGAATATTTTAACCTTTAGAACAGATCGTTTCTCTACTTATGCTGTCGTATATGAGGATAAAAAAGTTGAAGATAATGGAACTACCCCGGAACCAAAACCGGAGCCAACACCAGAACCGACACCAACACCAGCACCAGAAAAGACGATTTATAATGTTGTCTTTGTCGATATGAATGGCGCAGTGCTGAGAACTGAAAAGGTTGAAGCTAACAAAGCGGCAACAGCACCAAAAGCACCGGAAGTTGAAGGCTATCGTTTTGTGAAATGGGATACTGATTTTACGAAGGTAACCAAGGATTTGCTTGTAAAACCTGTTTATGAAAAAGTAGCAGCTACAGAAAAACCGTCAACACCTGAAAAACCATCCAGTGATAAGAAATCACCGAATACCGGAGATACAACAAATGCAGGTCTCTTTACGGCATTTGCACTGCTTGGATTCGTTTCGATGGGAATTGTTGCTATTCAGCGTAAAAGAAAACAATTGATGAAATAATATCGTCATAAATAAAAACCGGATTGCCGGTTTTTATTTTGTCTCATTCTGTTCCTTTAGATATATGTCAACTTCATGTGAAGTTAAACGTCTTATTTCAGCGTTTGGATATCGTTTAAATCTCTCTCTTTGATATAGAGGTTTCTCATTGAGACATACCTTATGGTTGTTAGTATAAGCGGCTGCAATGGAGGGGCTATTAAAAATCTTATAGGAATATCGTCCTCTTTCATTTTTGATTTCATAGATTCCGCAATTTGTTTCTGCACAAATATCAGCACTACGCAGATACAGCTTGGCGGTTTCCAGTGTTTTGAAAGGGAAATTCCATCTTTGCAGACCACTTTTCTCCGTCCTATTCACGCAGATGCACCTGCCACAGGTTCCACATATGTATTGCAGATGATTTTCCAGACAATCTCTGGGATTCAATATAGGTGTTGAGCGGTTATTGATGCTGTAGCATTCTTCACATTCCTTCATGACAGTTCTCCTTTTTAAATCACAAAGCTGATTGCCGTTATTGTTTCCAATAAGGCATCCTGCTGCTGTATATGACAAGTATACACTATGACACACTGTCAGAGTCAAGGATTGTAATCACATATATAATTAGAAATAGAAAAGATAGTGATAGCAATTCCTAGAAAGACAGGGAATGCCCAACAGAATAGAATGTTTCGTCCATATGAAAAACTTTATTAAACAGAAAAAGGGTTTTATCGCCCTGTGATTTGCATTATGCAACAGCCTTCGTATTTATTTCATAAACAAGCAAAAGCCCTGCATAGGTACATTCGTTGCAATCATTTCCAATATTATTATGAATTTGGGGAAACAAGCAGATGAAAAACTGTTTTATAAGTGTAAGCTTATAGAACAGTTTCTCGGCGTATTTATGTATGATTATTGGCTAATCATAACCTGATCCTTTAGCTCCTGCAATGTATTACATGTCAGTATCAAGCTGGATACATTCTCTATCTGTTCATCGTTCAAAGAAAATAGCCAGACTGAGCAATCCTCATGGTATTTACTATCCAGCTGCTGGAGCAGCAGTGATATCTTTCCTTCTATTCTACCTTTGTGTATACCAACTTTCTCTCCTTCGATTTTACCTTCTTCTTTCCCTTTCATGATTCCTTCTTTCATCCCCTCTTCATAGCTGTCCTCCAAGCCATAGCGGTAACGTGCCTCTCCCATCTGAATCGCCATTGCGGTTGACCACAGCTCATCATCCTTCTGCATTTCCTCGTACTTATCCATGAATACCTTCACCAGCCTTTCCTTTGACTTCAGTATATCATTTTTTTCATTATTTTCAAACAGATACACCAGCTGTTCAAAGTCATTCAGCCTCTGCATTTCCTTCTCCTTTACGATGTCATTGATTGCCGGCATATGAATATAGGTACGAAGGATGAGCGGATAGTAGCTTTCATTCTCTCCCTGCTCATTGCGCATCTGATACTGATTGATCAGATTTCTGTTGTTCCATGCATATTCGTCAATGAAAATAATCTGATATACTGGCTTTAAATCCCTGTACTTCTTACCACTGTTGAGCTGATTGTTCAATGCTCTGGCACCGTAAAATTCAAAGCGCATCATTTCCGCTAATCCCTTGTAGGTGGTCTGCATCTCGATATTGAAATGGCGGTTTTGTTCATCCTTCACATGAACATCCAGAATGATGCGCTTCTTTCCAATGATGCCCGGATCCAGATTGGGATTGAGCACGGTGCTTTCCTTTACCCTGATTCCGGTAACACGCTCAATGATGGTGTTGCGGGCGTACACAGAGCCTTCATCCTCACGGGAAAGGGTGTACTTAAAAAATAGATCGTTACTGTAGTTGAGTTGATTTGTTGCATCTGACATTCATATGTCCTCCATTCTGTAAGGGTTCCTTACACCCTTCTATACGTATGGAATCTGTCAAATTCCTAAAAAATCCACAAATTATTGATATTTCATGGATTCTAAACTATAAGATACATGAGCATGCAAACCACTATACAATCTTCTATAGGACCTTTCCGTATAAATTATCAGCATATTTGTAGGAGTTCCCTGTGAACTTTGGTAGCTGGTGGTTCGATTATCCTTTATGGGGCGCTTAATGGCAAAAAATAAAGACAAAGCCTTTGTTATTGCTAGACGCTGATACCCGTAGGTGTACTGCCATACACCGTAGAGTGTTAGCAAGCTGTTAGCAAATGAGCTTAGTTTTTTGCAATTTTTACTTTTTAAATATAAATCATTTGTCACTAGAAATCAAGATACTCGTACCCTTTGGACGTTCAGAAATGAGCGTCCTTTTTATATTTCAGAAAGAAAGGAGAATCAAAAAATTATGATAAAGATTATGAAACGATTGCTTACGGGTGTCCTTACCCTTGCAACCGTCTTTACCGCATTACCTACTACTGCGGTTCATGCAGCACAGACGCAATACTGGACGGAATCTGCGGAACGTGTGGGAATCGTTGAAAAGGTAATGAATGACGGTTCTATCGGCTCAACATTCAACGAGGGTCACATGACCGTTGAGGGCGAAGACGCTTACTGCATAGATATAAACACAAATTTTAAAAATGGCTATAAGACCAGAGATGACGCAAGCACACGCATGAGTGCCGACCAGATAGCTGACGTTGCCTTATCCATAGAATACGTCAAACAGTACACGGACAGTCACAAAGGGATAAGCAGTCAGCACGCCTACCTGTTAAGACAGTTAGTGGTCTGGCAGAGATTGAGCGTTCATTTAGGCTGGGGTTGCGATAACGTGCGAGCTGCCTATGATGAAATTCCCAAAGCGGTACAAGATGAAGTGTTCGCAGGAGCAAAAGCCTTTGTTAAAGAAAATAAAGGACGTTATGACTGTTATGGTTATATCTACTCTGGCGAGGGACAGGAATTAGGACAGTTTTATGCAAAGCTGGCTGTGGGAAATGGCAAGATTCAGAAATCTTCCAGTAATACGGGGATTACAGAATCTAACGACTGCTATTCAATCGCTGGTGCGACTTATGGTGTCTACGCTGATAAAAGCTGCAAAGAACAGCTTGCCACACTTACGACAGATAACAGCGGCAGCACTGAAACTGTGGAGCTAAAAGCTGCGACATATTATGTGAAAGAAACCAAAGCTCCCAAAGGATTCCAGCTAGATAAGAACATGTATACTCTTACGGTCAAAGTTGGCGAAACAGCTATCTTGAAAGTGAGCGATACACCGAAAGTCACAGATACCTTGATTGAGCTTTTCAAGATTGATATGGAAACTTCCAAAGCAGACCCACAGGGTAATGCGAGTTTGGAGGGTGCAGAGTTTGTCTGGAAGTATTACGACGGATATTATACAAAAGATAATCTTCCAGCAGAGCCGACACGCACATGGACGACAAAGACCAAAGCGGAAAAAGGCAGCGATAATGCAATCCACTATATCACCCGTTTAGCTGATTCCTATAAAGTATCTGGCGATAGTTTATATACACAAAACGGTACGGTCTGCCTGCCGCTGGGAACTATCACGGTAGAAGAAAAGGCTGCTCCAAACGGTTACTTATTGGAGGGCGCATATATGCAGGCTGCTGGAAGTTCAGAACAAATAAAAGGCTTGTATGTGGCGCAGATTACAGAAGATGGTGAGCTTGCAGTGTTAAGCGGCAGCAACCAGTATTCCGTATCAGACAAGGTTATCCGTGGCGGTGTCAAAATCCAGAAACGTGACCTTGAAACCAAAGATACCAAAGCACAGGGCGGAGCGAGTTTAAAAGATACTGCCTTTGCAATCATTTCCTTAAATGATAATGCTGTCTTGGTTGATGGAAAGCTGTATAAGAAAAACGAAACCGTAAAAACAATCCATACAGGGGTTGACGGTATCGCTGCGACTGATACAGATACCCTGCCTTTTGGAAAATACCGTTTAGAAGAAACCAGCGCACCAGAGGGATATTTGACAGACGGTGCAAAAGCGGTTGAATTTGAAATCACGGAAAATGGGAAAATCGTTGATTTAACAGATGAAGAACATTCCGTTTACAACCAGATTAAGCGTGGAGATATTGAGGGCGTGAAAATCGCTGCTGGCACACACAAGCGTCTTGCGAATGTTCCGTTTAGGATCACAAGCAAGACGACTGGTGAAAGTCATGTTATCGTAACGGACGCAAACGGTCAGTTCTCAACTTCTGCTGACTGGGTTTCCCATACACAGAATACCAATGAGGGTAAGACCAGCGAGGACGGTATCTGGTTCGGCACTTCCGCACCAGACGACAGCAAAGGTGCTTTGCCTTACGATACCTATACGATTGAGGAACTGCGCTGTGATTCCAATAAGGGAATGACGCTGATTCCTGCTTTTGATGTGGTGGTTTCAAGAGATAAGACCGTGATTGACTTAGGTACGCTGACAGATGAATACGAACCAGAAATCACTATCCATACAACTGCTGCTGATAAAGCAACAGGTGAAAAATCAATCGTCACTGGTAAAAGTGTGACTATCGTTGATACCGTTACTTTAGACGGTCTGAAAAAAGGTACAAAGTACCAGCTTAAAGGCTGGCAGATGGTAAAATCTGAAAACGCACAGCTACTTGTTGACGGAAAACCTGTAGAAAATGATTACACATTTACCGCAAAGGATTCCAAAATGGAAATCGAAATGGCATTTACATTCAATGCCAGTGCGTTAGGCGGCAGCGAGCTTGTAACCTTTGAGGAATTATACGACCTTTCCAATCCAGACGAGCCTATCAAAGTAGCGGAACACAAGGACATTGAGGACGACGGACAGACCGTGACAATCAAAGAAAGAGTGATTACGGTTCATACCACAGCTACCAGCAAGACGACTGGCGAAAAGATGATAGTTGCTGGCAAAGAAGTGACAATCGTTGATACCGTCACTTTAGACGGTCTGGAAAAAGACACACAGTACCAGCTTAAAGGCTGGCAGATGATAAAATCTGAAAATGCACAGCTATTGATTGATGGAAAGCCTGTGGAAAATGACTTTACATTCACAGCGACAGACAGCAAGATGGAGGTTCAGATTGAATTTACTTTTAATGCCAGCGAGCTTGCAGGCAAGGAGCTTGTCACTTTTGAGGAATTATTCGACGTGACGAATCCAGACGAGCCTATCAAGGTAGCGGAACATAAGGACATTGACGACGAGGGACAAACCGTGACCGTCAAGGAACAACCAGAACCCCCTGTCACACCAGAGGAATCCGATACGCCAGAAACACCTAGCAGAGCTGGCAACTCTTCAAAAACAGGTGACAATACACCTTTAGCTGCACTATTGGCTATGCTTGGAATTTCCAGTGCTGGTCTTATCTTCGCAGCCTATAAAAGATTTTATAAAAAGAAAGCTGACTAATACGGGAGGTATCAGCTGATGAAAGCAACGTCCCGTTCACCGCCCATCATAAAAAGTCAGCGTATATCTGACAATCTGGCTAAATTCTGCTTGATGATGGCGAATCTTTCTGAATGAGGATTGTCAAGGGTGCAACGCACAACGCCTGCCCTTGATAATCCACAAGCAGACAGATATTATCCCGACAGCAGAATGACACTATCAATAAAATATAGAAAGAAAAGAGGTATATTATGGAATTAAAACACGTTATCCCTAACATGGAAAAAACATTCGGGCATTTAGAATTTGCAGGTGAAAATAAGGTGGAACAGCGTAGGATCAACGGACGCATGGCGGTCGTTTCCCGTAGCTTTAACCTTTATTCGGACGTACAGAGAGCAGATGATATTATTGTCGTGCTGCCTGCGTCTGCTGGTGAGAAGAACTTTGAATCAGAGGAAAGGGTAAAACTCATCAATCCCAAAATCACCGCAGAGGGTTATAAAATCGGCACAAGAGGTTTCACAAATTATATCCTGTCAGCAGACGACATGGTGAAAGCATAAGGAGGTATCGAATCTATGAGATTAGCAAATGGAATCATCATTGACAAGGAAAAAACATTCGGCGTATTGAAGTTTTCGGCTCTTCGTCGTGAGGTACATATCCAGAACGAGGACGGTACGGTTTCTGAAGAAATCAAGGAGCGCACTTATGATTTGAAGTGTAAGGAACAGGGACGCATGATACAGGTAAGTATTCCTGCCACTGTTCCGTTAAAGGAATTTGACTACAACGCAGAGGTGGAAATCATAAATCCTGTGGCTGATACGGTGGCAACCGCTACCTTTCAAGGGGCAGATGTTGACTGGTACATCAAGGCAGACGATATTGTTTTGAAGAACATAGTAACTACTTTAAATGGTTCTCAAAACAAAAATAAGTAATTTTATTTATTCCCATATGATGTTACATAAGGTATAATTATTCTATAAATCAAAAGAAAAGAGGCAATTATGTATGATTAACTATAGTATTCTTAAAATAAAGCTGTTAAGCATTATTGAAAGTATTGATGATTATACCTCTGAACCAATCATATCTGTACCTTGCGCAACTTTAAAAAATGATTTAGAAAACGATACCATGACTATTGATGTTTTAGAATACTGCTGTAATATTATTGAGGATTGGTACAAGGATAACTTATCACATATTTGTAGCAATCAATATGTGATAAGACCTGAAAACCATAAAAAGAATACACAAACCATTAAAGAGATTAATGAAGATATTCAAGTTAATCGGGAAGAATATGAAAAATATTTTTCCAATCCTTCAATTAGTCAAGCTAATCCATCAATCAGCGGTGATAAAATATTTATTGTTCATGGACATGATAATGGCTTAAAAAATGAAGTTGCACGATTTTTAGAAAAATTAAAGCTAAAACCTATAATACTTCATGAGCAAGCTAGTGAGGGTGAAACAATTATTGAGAAAATTGAACGATATTCAAATGTTGGTTTCGGTATAGTATTGTATACTCCGTGTGACAAAGGAGGATTAGCTAACGATGGTGCGGAATTAAGGTGTAGAGCACGCCAAAACGTTGTCTTTGAACACGGGTATCTTATAGGGAAATTAGAAAGAAAAAATGTTTGCGCCCTTGTAAAAGATGATGTTGAAAAACCAAATGACATTTCTGGTGTAGTATATGTTTCCTATGATGAAAGTGGTGCTTGGAAGATTGAAATCGCTAAGGAACTGAAAGCGGCTGGTTATAACATCGATTTTAATAAACTGTTTTAAAATAATGTGTATACAGGCAGTGAATCTAAAAGGTTTGCTGCTTTTTTCGTGGAAAGGAGGATTTTATTTGCCACATTTTCAAAAGCGTGGAAACCGTATCAGAGCCAGCGATAAATCGCTGGTCTTTCGTTTTTCGGCTGGTTCGCTGCTCCTGCTTTTCCTTGCGGTGGTCTTGCTGCTAAACCTAAAGACAATCGCAGCAACGGACTGGAAATCGGTTCATTTCCTACAAGATGGCAGCGTCCATCTGACGGTCACGCCATACATGATAGTTTCTGTCATTGCGGCACTTCTAATCTGTGGGGCGGCTGCCCTCTTATACCGCAGATTCCAGTATGACAGGGTAAAGCAGCTCTTTCACCGTCAAAAGTTGGCAAAGATGATTCTGGAAAATGGGTGGTATGAATCGGAAACCACACAGGACAATGGATTCTTCAAGGACTTGCCAGCGACCAGCAAGAAAGAGAAAATCACTTACTTTCCTAAGATGTATTACCGCATGGAACACGGACTGCTGCATATCCGCACAGAAATTACATTGGGGAAATATCAAGACCAGCTCCTGCATTTGGAAAAGAAACTGGAAACAGGCTTATACTGCGAGCTGGTGTCCAAAGAACTAAAGGACAGCTATGTAGAATACGTCCTACTTTATGATACGATTGCCAACCGTATCACCATTAACGAGGTACAGGCGGAACATGGCAGCCTGCGTCTGATGAAAAATGTCTGGTGGGAATATGACAAGCTCCCCCATATGCTGATTGCTGGTGGTACTGGCGGCGGTAAGACGTATTTTATCCTTACCATTATTGAGGCTTTGCTAAAGGGCAATGCGGTGATGTATGTGCTAGACCCTAAGAACGCCGACCTTGCGGATTTATCCGCTATCATGCCAGAAGTCTATTACAAAAAGGAAGATATAACTGCCTGTATTGACCGATTCTATGATGGCATGATGGCAAGGAGCGAATCCATGAAAATGATGGAAAACTATAAGACAGGTGAAAACTATGCCTATCTCGGTCTTGCTCCCCACTTCCTTATCTTTGATGAATATGTGGCATTTATGGAAATGCTGACGACAAAGGAAAATGCCGCTGTGCTGAATAAGCTCAAACAGATAGTCATGCTTGGTCGGCAGGCTGGGTATTTTCTGATTCTAGCCTGCCAGCGTCCAGACGCAAAATATCTCGGTGACGGAATCCGTGACCAGTTCAACTTCCGTGTGGCATTGGGGCGTATGTCAGAGTTGGGATATTCTATGATGTTCGGTGAGGTTGACAAAGACTTTTTCTTGAAACAAATAAAAGGACGTGGCTATGTCGATACAGGAACGAGTGTTATATCAGAGTTTTACACGCCTCTTGTTCCCAAAGGGCATGACTTTCTAAAGGAAATCGGCAGACTGTCAAAAAACAGGCAGGACGGACAGGCGGCGTGCAGAGCGAAAGCCGCAGGTACGGACTAGCCTGTGTTGGTGTGGCTTGCCACAGCAACCATTCGCCCCCGTTATCTAACAGGGGGGCACAAATTATCTGGAAACAGTTCAATAAATATGGAAAAAACCGCTAAGACAGCGGACTTTTAGAAGATTCAAGGAAATGTGACAATACTGCCAACTATCACATTCTTTTTTTGATTGGAGGGATTATGGCTGAATGATACTGACTGGATAGACCATTTCAAGGAACAACGGACGCAGTACGGCGTTTCCCAGAATCAGCTTGCGGTCATGGCTGGTGTCAGCCGAGAATACATCAGCAGGCTGGAATCTGGCAAAGTAACCTTGACAGAAGAAATCAGGGTGAAACTGACGGACGCACTGGACAAACTGAATCCAGAGAATCCGCTGGAAATGGTCTTGGATTATGTGAGAATCCGTTTCCCCACACAGGACGTTAAGCACATTGTTGAGGATATTCTCAAAATAAGGCTTGATGTGATGATACATGAGGACTTCGGATTCTATTCCTATTCAGAGCATTATGTCTTAGGCGATGTGTTCGTGCTGACTTCGCCCGATGAGGAAAAAGGCACATTGCTGGAACTGAAAGGAAAAGGCTGCCGCCAGATGGAAAGCTATCTTCTGGCGCAGCACAGGAGCTGGTATGACTTTCTTATGGACGCTCTGTTGGAGGGAGGTGTGATGAAACGTCTTGACCTTGCCATCAACGATATGGCAGGAATCTTAGATATTCCAGAGCTGACAGAGAAATGCAACCATGAAGAATGTATTTCCGTATTCCGCAGCTTTAAGAGCTACCGCAGCGGCGAGCTTGTTAAAAGCAAAGAACAGGACAGATACGGTATGGGAAATACATTGTATGTCGGTTCGCTAAAATCGGAAGTCTATTTCTGTATCTACGAAAAGGACTATGAACAGTATGTCAAATACGAGATTCCCCTTGAAGATACGAAAATCAAAAACCGTTTTGAGATAAGGCTAAAGAACGAGCGAGCCTATTATGCGGTGCGTGACCTGCTGACCTACCATGACGCAGAACGTACCGCTTTTGATATTATCAACCGCTATATGCGATTCGCTGACAAGGAGGTGGAAAAGCGACGCAGCGAATGGAAAACCAATGAAAGATGGGCGTACTTTATCGGTTCTGATCGTGGGCGTTTGAAATTAACGACCAAACCAGAACCGTACACGCTCACACGGACGCTGAACTGGATAAGCAGGCAAGTTGCCCCGACTTGGAAAGTCTTGCAGCAGATAGATGATACCAACGGAACAACGTATCTCAAAGATATTTTGAACCATGCAAAACTTACGGAGCGTCATAAAAAACTGATTGAACAGCAGACAACTTCCACAGAAAAAATCACAACACAGGAGGAATAACAACATGAAAAACATTTTATTTGACCTGTTCCTGTTCACACTTGGGGCAGGCTTTGGTGTAGTTATCATGTGCTTTATGCAGACAGCAAAAGCCGCAGACAGAGAAATTGAGATGATGGAAAGGAGAAAAAAATAATGAATTTTGGACAGAACTTATGTGCGACTCGTTCCTTAGTGAAAAGCTAAGGCACTAATAAAAGAACGAAAAAGTTTGATTATTAGGAGAACTGATAATCTGACAGGTGGAATGATGAAGTAACGCTCTGAAACGCCTGCCCTGAGCCTCCGACAAGCATTGAATGAGGAAACTCAGAATGTTTGAAGCTCGGTAAAGACGGCTGAAAGATACCGTAATAGTTGATGAACATATATCTTCTATCGAAAACTATCCAGAGGTGGGTAGCGTATCCAACAGGTCGGGGGTCTATAAAATATCTATGGTTAGAATGTTCCACAAGGGACTGACGAAACAGCGAATGTACGGGTCTAAATTTGTACTTTGTAGAAATGCAAAGGTACGAGAAATCGTAGCTGGTGTGGCAAAGTAAGAATATAGGTTATGAAATGCCATATACCGTTACAGGCGGTATCAAGCCAGCAGGCTTATAGCTAGTGACCTAAGGATATATATGTATAGATAAGATTATCGGAACGAGGAAAGGTATTGGGTTCTCATCAAGAGAATAAGCTGACGAAGAACAATAAGCAGTTGAACCAATGCTGAAAAGCAGAGGGCGAACCTAAGAAATTCTTGTAATGGGAATGGAGGAATACCCTCAAGTCGTGTATATATTAGAAAAGTATTATGTTGCTTTAATAAGGATTACGAGTAAGATAAAAAAGCTCACTCAATTTCAAGCAAAGGAGTGAAGCCTTATGCCTAAAAATAAAAATGAAACATTGTGTGTAGAAGATTTAAGACACGCTGAATATTACGAAATGCAAAACACCTTTGATGATTTATATGCCAAAAGTAAGAATGGAGATATTTTCACTCATCTTATGGATATTATCCTATCGAGAGAAAATATATTACTGGCATATCGAAATATCAAAGCAAATGCAGGCAGTAAGACAGCAGGAACAGACGGTACAATAATTAAAGATATTGGCAAATTGCCAGCAGAAACAGTTGTCAAAAAGGTAAGATATATTGTCGCAGGCACTCCGCACGGGTATCGACCTAAGCCAGTAAGGCGAAAAGAAATACCAAAACCAAATGGGAAAACCAGACCTCTAGGCATTCCTTGTATGTGGGACAGGCTTATACAACAATGTATCAAACAAGTATTAGAACCAATCTGCGAAGCTAAATTTAGTGAAAACAGCTACGGTTTCAGACCTAATAGGTCGGTTGAAAATGCAATAAAAGCAACCTATAACCGCCTACAAATCAGCCAGCTACATTATGTGATTGAATTTGATATTAAGGGTTTCTTTGACAACGTGAACCATTCCAAACTGATAAAACAGATATGGGCTATGGGAATACGGGACAAGCACTTGATATTCATTTTAAAAAGGATATTAAAAGCTCCAATTAAAATGCCTGACGGCACAATAACATATCCAGAGAAAGGAACTCCACAGGGGGGAATTATATCCCCACTACTAGCCAACATTGTTCTTAATGAGTTAGACCATTGGGTAGAAAGTCAATGGCATGAAAATCCTGTTACAAAAAACTATGTGGTTCATATCAATAAAAGCGGTAGCCCATGTAAAAGCAACGCTTACAAAGAAATGAAGAAAACAAAGTTAAAGGAAATGTATATGGTTCGTTATGCAGATGATTTTAGAGTTTTCTGTCGCTACAAAGAAAGTGCTGAAAAAACCAAAATAGCAATTACTCAATGGATCGAGCAACGACTAAAATTGGAAGTATCACAAGAAAAAACAAGAATTGTAAATGTTAGAAAAAGATACTCCGACTTTCTTGGTTTCAAGATTAAAATGATACCGAGAAGAAAGAAGTTAGTTGTTAAATCACATATAAGTGATAAACAATTCAAGACCCAAAAAGACAAGCTGGTATCACAGGCAAAGAAAATTGCTTCTCCCTCAAAGGGAAAAACAGAATTAGAGGAAATAAGACTTTATAATTCAATGGTATTAGGTATGCAAAATTATTATCAGATTGCAACAAATGTAAATCTGGATTGTATGAAACTTAATAGAGCTGTAATGGCTATCTTCACTAACAGATTAGGTGCAAGCAAAAAGGGCAGATTGAGAAAAACAGGCAGACAACTTACAACAAAAGAAGCAACAAGATATGGTAAATCTAAAATGCTTCGATATGTTGCTGGCGAGGGCGAACCTATATTCCCTGTTGGATATATCCAACACAGAAAACCAATGGCAAAAGTGTATTCAGCAAACTGCTATACTCCAGAGGGAAGAAAATTTATCCATACCAATCTAAGTGTTGATAAATTACTGATGTATCAGTTGATGAAATTATCTTTGGAAAATCGCACAATAGAATACGCAGACAATCGAATTTCGCTATTTTCTGCCCAACATGGAAAATGTGCTATAACTCTGGAAGAATTTCAACAAGCTAATGAAATACACTGTCATCATATTGTACCAACTAGGGCTGGTGGTAATGACGATTATAAAAATCTTATTTTGGTAAAAGAGGCGGTACATCGTCTAATACACGCAAAAACAGAAGAAACAATACAAAAATATATAGCTCTATTGAAACTAAATAAAGTCCAGCTCATAAGACTAAATAAATATAGAGTATTAGCTGGCAATCAAGAATTAAACTTGATATAGGTCTACTACATAAATACTTTTCAATATAAACACGATGGAACGCGGAGTGCGGTGAAAGTCGCACGCTCCGTGTGAATGGGGGGAAAAGTTTGAGATATTTATAATATCAGGAACTTACCTATCCATATACAACTGGTTTTTATCTAACGCACAATCCCTTGTGCTTATGGCAATCGCTGTTATCGGAGTGTATCTCGGATTCAAGCGAGAGTTTTCAAAACTTATCGGGTTCTTGGTGATTGCCTTAATCGCTGTCGGCTTGGTATTCAATGCCGCTGGCGTAAAAGATGTGCTGTTAAACTTATTCAATAAGATTATCGGAGCGTAACTCAATTAGAACTCTTTTGTAAAATGCTTTGCTAAATGATATAATACCATTAGTAGAATCTTACATATTCGAGAGGAGAATACTAATGGCAAAGAACAAAAAAAGTCCGAAAATGATGAAAGTGGTTTATTTTGATGAAACAGCGGCAACGGACTATATTACTATACAAAACGGTGGACAAATTGACTGGACAACCACAGAAAATAAAGAAAGATTAGCAAAAATTATTGCCGAAATTGATGTACAAGCTAAAGGCGGATTTAATTTATTTTCATTTATCAAGTCTTCGGTATCTGGAAATACCAATGCAAACTTTGATGCAAACACTAGCAAGTTAATAAAAAGTACAGTTACCAATACTCTTCTAACAGATTATATTTCAATGGCAAGTGAAGATAAAAATATTCAACAATTCCATAATGATGGTGTTTATGCTCCAGAAAATTCTATTTCTATGTATAGGATGTATAGTTCATATCTAAATATTGTACCTAAAGAGCAAATTCCTATAGACCTTGAGGGACTTAATAATGCTCTTCTTGGTGAGAGAGGATATTATCAAATGCTTTTAAATAGTGAAAAAGAGCCTTCTTGTGTTTTGAGGTTTAATATAAACGCATTTAAAAATGATTATAGCTTAGCTGATTTATCGAAAATGAATTTATCGTATTTTGGTGTCAAAGTGGGGCAATGTACGAAAGAACAATTATCTTTAGAAAAGGAATTTGAAATAAAATCATCAACTAATATACCTAATGTTAAGGAAATTGTAACTGGAGAAATAAGTGAGTCCTCGATAAAATACTTAGATGTTTTTGATATTGTGTTGGCGGGGGTGATGAGTATTGAATAAAGTAATCATATATTATGGTTCAAAAGAAAAATTCAATCGAATTATTCCAAAAGAATATAGAAATTTAACTGATTTAGTTTATGAATCGGATAAAGACGGAAAGACCATGAAATTAGTAATACCAAATCAAAATGGTGACTATCCGAAAGAAGACAAGGAAGAAAAAATTTATGTAAAAAATTTTGTGATAAGTTCAGATGAATATGCTGGAGTTCGAGAACATGTTATTACAAATTTTATAAACTTTCTTGCTAAATTTGACGTAGAAAATTTGTATATTCAGAACCCACCACTACAAATAAGTGAACAAATTCTTAGATTATATCCAAATGCAGACGTGAAATATCAAAGATATAAACGGCTGACAACTTCTCATTTACTCAAAATAAATGAAGAATATGACAATAAAATTATAGGGCAGGAAGATGTTAAACTTGAATTATTGCAAGCTCTTTTCCCCCTTACTATGAAGTACAGACAAAAACCTGTAGTTTTATTATTTTATGGTAAATCGGGAATTGGTAAGACAGAAACAGCAAAATATATAGCTAAGATTATAGGCGAACCCATATTTAGAAAACAATTTTCTATGTATCAAAACAATCAATTTGCTACATATTTATTTGGAGGTGCGCATTATGAAAAAAGTTTTGCAAAAGATTTATTAGATAGAAAGTCTAATGTTTTATTGCTTGATGAGTTTGATAAAGCACATCCCTCTTTTCACAGTGCATTTTATCAACTTTTTGATGAGGGTGTTTACGAAGACCAGAATTATTATCTAACACTAAAGAAATCTATTATAATATGTACTTCAAATTATACAGATTTAAAAGACATCGAAGAGAATTTAGGTAGTGCGATTTATAATCGTTTTGATAAGATTATTCACTTTGAAGATTTAAGTGTTGAATCAAAAATGAGGATTGGACAAATGGCATTTGAAAAATATGAAACAAATTTCAAACATCGTTTGGACAAGGCAACAAAGGACAGATTAGAAAAATCATATATACAATGCGATAATGTTCGACAAATACATCATATTATTGAGAATACTTTTGCACTATCAGTAATTTTAAGCAAAACAAAAAAATAGGCATTTGAAGCAGTAAATCTTAACGGTTTGCTGCTTTTTTTATGCAAAATTTTAAGACAGGAGGACAACATGAAAACAGATATTTTTGAGGATATGAAAGATTGGGTCGGCTGCAAATACATTTCCGACCTGCCCTACCGCAAACGTGAGGTATGGGAAATCATCAAGCAGCACTCGCCGCTTGCCTATCCAGAAGAACAACTGGAAAAATTCTGCCATTATGTGTTCGGTGTAGATTACGCTGTCATAATGGGAATACTGGAAAACAGGAAAGGAAGTGATAAACCTTGTATGAAATGCGAATCTATCTTTTAAACAATACCCAGCCTTACCGTGACGACGAGGAAGAGGGTTACGCTGGCGGCTGGTTCAACTGCCCTGTGGATTTGGAGGAAGTCAGAGAAAGACTGGGCGTTGAAAATGAAGAACAGCTAGAGATAGCCGATTATGAGCTGCCTTTTGAGGTACACAGTGAAATGCCCCTGTGGGAAATCAACGTAAAATGCCGCATAGTACAGGAAATCGAGGGTACGCCTATCGGCAACGAAATGAAATCCATCATACAGAGATGGTTTTACGGGTTTGATGAATTTATCGACCATAAGGACGAGATACGCTATTATGACGTGGCTGACGGTGCGGCACTGGCAGAATACCTTATCTGCGAGGAATGTATTTTCGGTGAGATTCCCCACGAACTTCAAAAGCACATTGATTACCGTTCCTACGGAAACGAGCTGGAAATGCAGGACAGATACCTGTTTACACCCAGCGGCGTATTCTGCTATCAGTAAAGGGGTGATGTGATATAGAAGAAATGCGAATCTATATCGCCAATCTTGGAAAATACAACGAGGGTGAGCTTGTAGGCGCATGGTTTACGCCGCCCGTCAATTATGACGAGATGGCGGAGCGTATCGGTCTGAATAAATTTTATGAAGAATACGCTATCCATGATTATGAGCTGCCCTTTGAGATTGACGAATACACACCGATTGAGGAAGTCAACCGTCTGTGTGAGATGGTGGAGGATTTACCAGAGGATATACAGGACGAACTTTCTGAACTGTTATGCTGTTACAGCAGCTTGGAGGAACTTTGCGAACACGCCGACGAGATTATCCACTATCCCGACTGCAACGATATGACAGACGTTGCCTATTATTTTATAGATGAATGTCAATGTCTTGGGGAGATACCAGACAGGATAAGAAATTACATAGACTATGAATCCTATGGGCGTGACCTTGATTTAGAGGGGCGTTTTGTCGTTACGAATCATGGCGTGTTTGAATGTCCATATTAACAAAATATCAACGCAACGACCAGTGAAAACCACTGGCATTTTTTATGCAGCAGCTTGTGAAAACAGGCTGCTGTTTCCATTTAGAAAAGAAAGGAGCTGTGAACATTGAAGAAAATCAAAAGCTATACAAGCATATGGAGCGTGGAGAAAGTCATTTACGCTATCAACGACTTTCAGCTCCCGTTCCCCCTCACGTTCAGTCAGATGGCATGGTTCGTGGTATCGCTGTTCGTGGTGATTCTTTTTGGGGAGCTACCGCCCTTTTCCTTGATTGACGGTGCGTTCCTCAAATACTTTGGAATCCCCGTGGCTTTTACTTGGTTCGTGTCGCAAAAGACCTTTGACGGAAAAAAGCCTTTTGGATTCCTAAAGTCCTGTGTCAGCTTTCTGCTGCGCCCTAAAGTGACCTATGCTGGAAAGGCGGTTCGGCTGAAAAAGAAACATTCAATCCCATGATTACAACAGTTAGGAGTGTGATATATGTTCACGATTAAGTATATTGAAAACAATCTGGTGTTCAACCATGACGGTGAGTGCTTTGCCTACTATGAGCTGACACCTTACAATTACTCGTTCCTGTCACCAGAGGAAAAGTATATGGTGCATGACAACTTCCGACAGCTTATCGCACAGAACCGTGACGGAAAAATCCATGCCTTGCAGATTGCCACGGAGGACAGCCTGCGTGCGGTGCAGGAGCGTTCTAAAAAAGGAATCACAGGGCGACTTCGTGATGTTGCTTGTGCAAAGATAGATGAACAGACAGAGGCGTTGGTGGATATGATTGGAGAAAATCAGATTGACTACCGCTTTTTTCTCGGATTCAAGCTGCTGGTAAATGAGGAAGAAATCAACCTAAAGAGCATGAGGAAGTCGGCGGCTATGACCTTTGCTGATTTTCTCTATGAAGTCAACCACAAGCTCATGGGTGACTTTGTTTCCATGAGTAATGATGAGATTAACCGTTTTATGAAGATGGAAAAGCTGCTGGAAAGCAAACTCTCACGCCGCTTTCAGTTCCGCAGGCTGGATAAGAACGACTTCGGCTATCTCTTGGAGCATATCTACGGGAATACAGGAGTTGCCTACAATGATTATTCCTATGAACTGCCTGTAATAAAACGAAAACATGAAACGCTGGTAAAGCGTTATGACCTTATACGCCCCACACGCTGTCTGATTGAAGAAAACCAGCGATACCTAAAGATAGAGCGTGAAGATCAGACAACATATGTTGCCTACTTCACGATTAACAATATCGTAGGTGAGCTGGACTTCCCATCTGGAAATCTTCTATTATCAGCAGCAGCAATTTACGTTCCCTGTTTCCACTTCCATGAATGTGGAAATCGTCACCAACAAAAAGGCGCTGACAACAGTTCGCAACAAAAAGAAAGAACTAAAGGATTTAGACAACCATGCGTGGGAATCCAACAACGAAACGGGAAGTAACGTCATGGACGCCCTCGATTCGGTCAATGAACTGGAAACCAGCTTAGACCAGTCAAAGGAATCCATGTATAAGCTGTCCTATGTTATCCGTGTGGCTGCGGATTCTCTGGAAGAATTGAAACGCCGCTGTGATGAAGTTAAGGACTTTTACGACGACCTCAACGTAAAACTGGTTCGCCCATTCGGGGATATGCTGGGGCTGCATGGTGAATTTATCCCAGCAAGCAAGCGTTACATCAATGACTATATCCAGTACGTCACGTCGGATTTCCTCGCTGGACTTGGATTCGGCGCAACGCAGCAGCTTGGGGAAACGGACGGAATCTATATCGGCTATAACCTTGATACTGGAAAAAATGTGTACCTAAAACCCAGCCTTGCCGCACAGGGCGTAAAAGGTTCGGTGACAAATGCACTGGCTGCCGCTTTTCTCGGTTCGCTTGGCGGCGGCAAGTCATTCTGTAACAATCTGATTATCTATTATGCGGTGCTGTTTGGAGGGAAAGCGGTCATTGTAGACCCTAAATCAGAACGTGGCAACTGGCAGAAAACCTTACCCGACATTGCACATGAAATCAAGATAGTCAACCTTACCAGTGAGGGCAAGAGCAAAGGACTTCTTGACCCGTATGTGATTATGCGCCGCAAAAAAGACGCTGAAAGCCTAGCGATTGACATACTCACATTCCTTACAGGTATTTCTTCCCGTGACGGTGAAAAGTTCCCCGTCCTGCGTCGTGCTATCCGTTCCGTGACACAGAGCAGGCAGCGTGGCCTGCTGCGTGTCATTGAAGAATTGAGGAAAGACGGTTCACCTGTGGCAGAGAATATCGCAGACCATATCGAGAGCATGACGGACTATGACTTTGCACACCTGCTGTTCTCGGACGGGAACGTGGAGCAGTCCATCAGCTTAGATAGGCAGCTAAACATCATACAGGTGGCTGACCTTGTACTGCCCGATAAGGACACGAGGTTTGAGGAATACACCACAATGGAGCTGCTCTCCGTAGCAATGCTGATTGTCATAAGCACCTTTGCCCTTGACTTTATCCATTCCGACAGAGGGATTTTCAAGATGGTGGACTTGGACGAGGCATGGACGTTCTTGCAGGTGGCACAGGGCAAAGCTCTTTCCAACAAGCTGATTCGTGCTGGTCGTTCCATGAACGCCGCTGTCTACTTTGTGACGCAGAACTCTGGCGACGTGGACGACGAGAAGATGAAAAACAATATCGGTTTGAAATTTGCCTTTCGCAGTACCGATATAAAGGAAATCAAGAATACCCTTGAATTTTTCGGGGTGGACAAGGAGGACGAGGGCAACCAGAAACGCCTTAGGGATTTGGAAAACGGGCAATGCCTGTTTCAAGATTTATACGGGCGTGTGGGCGTTATCCAGATACACCCTGTATTTGCTGACCTGTTCGCTGCCTTTGACACCAGACCGCCGATACATACGGAAGAATCGAGGTGAAGTCTATGAGGAAACGAAAAATCCTAAGATTCTTCGGTATCACTCTGCTGGCTGTCTTTGGCGTGCTGGCGTTCTTATCCATCACGGGTACGGTGGCTCATGCGGCTGGTCTGGTAGATACTACGGTCAATGACGCTAACGCCTATTCCAAATATCCGTTGGAAAACTACCAGCTTGATTTCTATGTTGACAGTTCATGGGACTGGCTGCCTTGGAACTGGCTGGACGGTATTGGGAAAAGTATTCAGTATGGCTTGTATGCCATCACCAATTTTATCTGGACGGTGAGCCTTTATATCTCTAATGCCACAGGCTATGTGGTGCAGGAGGCTTACAAGCTGGACTTTATCTCTGATACCGCAAACTCTATCGGAAAGAACATTCAGACCTTGGCAGGCGTGACGAAAAGCGGCTTTTCCAGCGAGGGATTTTATGTAGGATTCCTGCTTATCCTCATTCTGGTAACAGGTATCTATATCGCCTACACTGGACTTATCAAGAGAGAAACCACAAAGGCGGTTCATGCAGTCGTCAATTTCCTTGTGGTCTTTATCCTGTCAGCGTCCTTTATCGCCTATGCCCCAAACTATATCAGCAAAATCAATGATTTTTCTTCGGATATTAGCAGCTCGGCTTTATCTCTCGGAACAAAAATCGTGCTGCCCGATTCCAGCAGCAAGGGAAAAGACAGCGTGGACTTGATTCGTGACAGCCTGTTTTCCATACAGGTAAAACAACCGTGGCTGCTGTTGCAATATGGGGAATCAGACATAAAAGAGCTAGGCTCTGACCGTGTGGAAAGCCTGCTGTCGGAAAGCCCCGACACGGACGACAGAGAGGACATTGTGATTGAGGAAATCGAGGATAAGGACAACGACAATCTAAGCGTCACAAAGACTATGACACGTTTAGGCATGGTAGTATTCTTGTTCATCTTCAATATCGG
>NZ_JBKWZF010000029.1:0-22130 GCF_046991905.1 Finegoldia sp.
GCACAATGAATAAACAAGATAAATAGAACATCACAGATCGGATTTGATTATTCAAATCCGATTTTTTTATAAAACAAAATTAATTTTTAAAATCAGATCGAAAGAAACCAAATTTTCGATTTATTTTTATGCAGAAAATCAAATGCTACAATACTGAATTTACCAACTCATTTTGGTATAATAATAGGTAAGAATATTTAATAAACAAGAATGAAAATATAGCAGGTGATCACATGGATAACATAACAGGAGCTAACCTTGGATTTGAAAAGGAAATTTTCCAAGCGGCAGATAAATTAAGAGGCAACATAGATGCAGCAGAGTACAAAAACGTTGTACTTGGACTAATATTTCTCAAATACATATCGGACTCATTCGAACAAAAATACAACCAACTATTAGAAGAAGGTGACGGATTCGAAGAAGACCGCGACGAATACATCGCAGAAAATGTATTTTTCGTACCGAAAACAGCCAGATGGGAATATGTAGCATCCAAAGCAATGACAGCAGAAATCGGAAAAGTAATCGACGAAGCCATGGTTGCGATAGAACAAGAAAACGACAGACTAAGAGGAATACTACCGAAAAACTACGCACGTCCCGAACTTGACAAGAGAAGACTTGGAGAAGTCGTAGATTTGTTCAACAATTTGAAACTAAAAGAACACGGCGACTCAAAAGACATCCTCGGACGAACTTACGAATACACAATCGCCCAATTCGCATCCCTTGAAGGGAAAAATGCCGGCGAATTCTACACACCAACAAGCATCGTAAAAACACTCGTAGAAATCCTCGAACCATACGAAGGCCGCGTGTACGATCCTTGTTGTGGCGCAGGGGGAATGTTCGTACAATCTGCCAAATTCGTAGAAAATCACCAAGGAAGAATCAACGAAATATCAATTTACGGACAAGAATACAACACCAACACGTGGAAGCTTGTACAAATGAACCTCGCCATTCACGGATTGGAAGGGGATTTGGGACACGGTGCTGCAGATACATTCTTCAAAGACCAACACTCATCATTAAAAGCAGACTTCATATTGGCAAATCCACCATTCAACCTAAAAGAATGGGGTGGCGACAAGCTATCAGAAGATTCCAGATGGAAATACGGAACACCACCACAAGGAAATGCAAACTACGCATGGATGCAACACATGATATACCATTTGGATGATAACACTGGCAAAATGGGACTCGTACTTGCCAACGGATCATTGTCCGCATCCGGAAAAGAAGGAGAAATCCGAGAAAATATAATAAAAGATGACCTAGTGGAATGCATCATAGCAATGCCTGACAGATTATTTTATTCCACAGGAATATCAGTGTCGTTGTGGATATTAAACAAAAACAAACAACAAAAAAACAAAACACTATTCTTGGATTGCCGTAACTTAGGCCACATGATAGACAGAGCGCACCGTGATTTATCAGAAGAAGACATTGCAAAAATCACCACAACTTACAAGAACTTCGTCAATGGAAAAGACGTCGAAGAATTGGGATACGCCCACGCAGCAGACATGGACGAAATAGAAACAAACCTATTCGTACTCACACCAGGAAGATACGTAGGACTTGAAGAAATGGATGATGACGGAGAAGCATTCGAAGACAAAATGCAACGACTAACAGAAGAGTTAAAAGATTTGTTTGACGAATCCAACGAATTGGAGAAAAAGATTAAGGAACAACTTGGAGCTATTGGCTATGGAATTTAAAAAAGTTAAGCTGGGAGAATGTGTTGATTATATCCTAGACTATAGAGGGAAAACACCAAAAAAATCAAAAACTGGTATACCTACGCTTTCAGCAAAGTCAGTCAAAAATAATTTCATAGACTATGATGAAGTATATTATATTTCAAGAGATGAATATAATAGGTTTATGTCTAAAGGATTTCCTCGAATTGGAGATATATTAATGACAATGGAAGCTCCTCTTGGATTAGTGGCTACACTAGATAGAGATGATGTTGGATTAGGGCAAAGAATAGTAACAATAAGAGGCAAAAAAGATTTCTTAGACAATAATTACTTGAAATTCTACCTACAATCACCAAAAGGACAGCATGAATTATATTCAAGAGCAACAGGAACTACTGTAGTAGGAATAAGCCAAAAAAATTTAAAAAACATAGATATTGTTATTCCATCATTAGAAAATCAGATTAGAATTGGAAGAATTTTAAACAACTACAACATAAAAATCGAAATAAACAATAAAATTATTTCCAACTTAGAGAGCCAAGCGCAAGCGATATTCAAATCGTGGTTTGTGGATTTTGAACCGTTTCAAGACGGGGATTTTGTTGAGAGTGAGTTGGGCATGATTCCAGAAGGCTGGGAAGTTAGAGAATTAAAAGATGTAAGTAAAAGAATAAATGGATTTTCATATACAAGCAAAGACATTTTTGATGAGTCAAATATTAACATGATAACTATTAAAAACTTTGATAGAAATGGTGGATTGCAAAATGATTCTATAAAACCAATATCAAAAAATAGTAGGATTAAAAAGGATCACTACTTAAAAACAAATGATATTTTGATGGCTTGTACTGATCTTACTCAAAAAGCTGATATCATTGGAGGAGTACTTTTATACTTTGAAAATGAAAACTTTGATAACGAAATATTTTCTATGGATCTTATTAAATTAGTTCCTTTTGAGAAAGATGATACTTTTTTCTTTTATTATTATTTAAAAAATCCGATTTTTAAACTATTTGCAGAAAATGCATCTTCAGGAACAACTGTATTACATTTATCTAAAAAAGCTGTAGATAATTTTAATATCGTATATCCAACTAAAAAACATATCGATCGATTTAACGATTATGTTTTTCCTATCATAAAAAAACAAAGAAATTTATTAAACCAAAACACCAAGCTTGCCGAATTACGTGACGCTTTGCTACCGAAGTTGATGGCGGGCGAAATTGATGTTAGTAATATTAAAATCGAGGGAGAGGAGGTCAAAAATGAGTGATGTTTATTTGGAAGATGGTTTTGAGAAGATTTTCATCAAGGCTATCGAGGATTTGGGATATGAATACGTGGCTCACCAAGATATTGTAAGAGACAGTATGAAAAGTCCGCTTGCATCTGAGATGTTGAGGGAGTCTCTTAGAAGAATTAACTGTGAGCTGGAAGATGCTGCAATTGATCAGGCTATTCATGTGATTAAGAATATCGATGCGGGCCTTCTTGTGGATCGAAACGAGATTTTCTTCGAATATTTGCAAAACGGTATCGAAATTGTTCACCTGGAAAATGACATGCCAGTGACAGACAGAGTGCATTTGATTGATTACGATCATTTTATGAATAATACTTTCGTGGTGACTAATCAACTTACGATTGTCGGCAAGGATACGAAAAGGCCGGATGTGTTGGTGTATGTGAATGGTCTTCCGTTGATTGTTGTAGAACTTAAATCGATGACTTCGTTAAATTCTGATGTGTCGAGCGCTTACAGGCAGATCAAAAACTATCAGCACGATATCGAAGAGCTTTTCGTGTACAATGTTTTCAATATTATTTCTGATTTTACGACTACGAAGGTGGGAACTATTACTGCTGGAGAATCGTGGTATAAGGAATGGAAATCGACGGATGGATCTTATGAGTCGACGAAGTATGCAGATTACAAGACGCTTGTGGAAGGCGTGCTGGAGCAACATAGGTTGTTGGATATTATAAGAAATTTCATTTTTTTCGAGCATCAAAATGATTCTACAAATAAAATCCTCGCGCAATATCACCAATATTTTGCTGTGGAAAAGGCTGCGCATTCTACTACACAAGCGATGGCTATCGGAGATGGCAGGGGTGGTGTTTTTTGGCACACGCAAGGTTCAGGTAAATCGAAGTCGATGGTTTTCTATGTGCATTATTTGATGAATATGGATCAGTGGTATTCTAATCCGACTTTTGTGGTGTTGACGGACAGGAATGATTTGGATACACAACTTTTTGAACAGTTTGCGAGGGCGACGAGGTTTTTGAGGCAAACTCCTGTTCAAGCAACTTCGAGGAAGAATTTGCACGATTTGCTTAATGACAGAAAGTCGAACGGGATTTTCTTCTCAACGATGCAAAAATTTGCTGAGTCTGATGAGTCGTTGACTGATCGTGATGATGTTATTGTGATTGCAGATGAGGCTCACAGGTCACAGTACGGTCTTCGTGAAAAAATATCGAAGGACGGGAAGGTTCAGTCGGGGATGGCAAGGCTTGTGAGAAAATCTCTTCCAAATGCTACTTATATTGGTTTTACTGGAACTCCTATTAGCAAGAATGACAAGGATACGCAGGAAATTTTCGGGGAATATATTGATATTTACGATATGAGCCAAGCTGTTGAGGATGGTGCAACTAAGCCTGTGTATTATGAAAACAGGGTAATTAATCTCGGTTTGAATTCTGATATTTTGAAGAGGATTGATGACAAGTACGAAGAGCTTGCAGAAAATGCAAATGAGTATGATATCGAACGAAGTAAGCGTGATTTGAGTAGGTTGGAGCAGGTGATTGGATCTGATGAATGTATCGATACTCTTGTTCACGATATTATTCATCACTACGAAACTACAAGAAAAGATCTTCTGACAGGAAAGGCTATGATTGTCGCTTACAACAGAGAAATTGCGGTGAAGATTTACAAAAAAATTATGGAGATTCGTCCTAATTGGAATGAAAAGGTCAATGTGGTGGCAACTTCAAGCAACAACGATCCAGAGGATTGGAAGAAGATTATCGGCAACAAATCCGATATGGAAGAGTTGGCAAGCAAATTTAAAAACGACGATGATCCATTCAAGATTGCGATTGTCGTGGATATGTGGTTGACGGGATTCGATGTTCCTAGTTTGGCGACGTTGTATGTGTTTAAGCCAATGCAAGGTCACAATTTGATGCAGGCTATCGCGAGAGTTAACCGTGTGTTTAAGGACAAGGAGGGCGGTTTGGTTGTGGATTATATCGGGATTGCAAATGCGTTGAAGAAGGCCATGATTGATTACACAAAATCAGACCAACAAATTATCGACAATGCCGATATCAGAAAATCTGCTTATCCTTTGTTTGTAGCTAAGTTAGAAAAAATCAGGGAAGTTTATCTCAAAAGGTTTGATTATGAAGAAATCTTCGATGAAAATGTCAATGACGAAAAAATTGCAGAACTTATAATGGATGGCTTGAATTACGTTTTGGGATTTTCAGAAGATAACCAAAATAAATTCAAAAAGCTATCCTACGAATTAAAACAATCGCACACTTTGTGTTCTTCGATTACTTCAGAACATGAGCAAAGAGAGGCTGCGTTTATCGAAGCTATACGAACGAGTTTGAATAGAATTACAACTGGTGGTAGGATTCCAAAACACATAATCGACATGGAGATTTCAAAACTTCTGGAAAAATCCATTCACAGCGACGGCGTTATCAATTTGTTCCAAGATTTTGAGAATGGGTTTAGTTTGTTTGATCCTTTGTTTATGGAAAAAATCAAAAAGATGGAACAAAAAAACATCAGTATTGAACTTTTGAATAAACTATTAAAGGATGAGATTGCTATTTTCTCCAGGGGAGATATTGTCAAGGGGCAGGATTTCTCCGAAAGACTTCAAAATATTATGAAAAGATATCGAAACAATATGGTCGATAACGCGAAGAGTTTGGATCATTTTGTGGGAGTTGTGGAAGACGAGAAGTCAAAGTACGATATGGATTATATTCGTGAAGAGCTGATAAAGTTAGCGCAAGATATGGTGAAGATGGACGAGGAGAACAAGAAGCTTGGCCTTAGCAAGGAAGAGTTGGCGTTTTATCATGCGATTAGTAAGCCTGAAAATATTACGGACTTCTACACTAACGAGGAGCTTGTGAAGTTTACTCAGGATTTGACAAGGACTATTGCAAACGAGATGACTTCCGATTGGATGATGAGAGAATCGGGCAGGGCAAATATGAGAAGAACGATAAAAAGGCTTCTTGCAAAATACAAATATCCACAAGATTATCGCTCGAAAATCATCGATCTTATCGTGGAACAAGCAGAGTACATCGACGAAGTTGTAGGATAAATTTGTCAGCAAAAGGAGATTATTATGGAAAGAACTATTCGTGTAAAAGGTAAGGGAAAGATTTCGGTGAAGCCTGACACTATCAAGATTACGATAAAGGCTGAGGGGTTGCGCTGGAATTATGACGAAACTATTGAACAATCGACACAAGACACGAGGATTTTACGAGACGCTTTGAAAAATGCGGGGCTCGATCCGAAGAATTTGAAGACAACTCATTTTTCGATTGATTCAAAATATAAGAGTTATCACGATAAAAATAACGACTACAAGGAAAAGTTCGTAGGTTACGAATACGAGCATCGCACATATATTGAGTTTGAAAATGACAATAAGATACTGGGGAAAGTTTTGTACGAATTGGCGCATTGCGATGTAAAAGTGAAGTTTGAAATCAATCACACTGTAAAGGACAAGGAAAAGGTCAAGAATGATTTGCTAGAAAAAGCTGTAGAAGATTCTACGACGAAGGCAAAGGTGTTGGCGAAGGCTTCTGGTGTGAAGTTGAAAGAAATACTAAACATAGATTATTCGTGGGGAGAAATTGAGATATATTCTTCGCCGATGGATGATTTGATGGTTTGTGAAGCGGCATCGACATATGACATAGACATCGAGGCTGACGATATCGATGTGCAAGATACTGTTACAATTACGTGGACAATAGAATAAATATGAATCATACAAAAGAAATAACGAAAAAAATATATATGCTATCAGGTTTAGGATGTGATAAATCAAACGTAAATGAGCTTGAAAAAGAGTTAAATAAATTCAATTATACCATTGAATATATCAATTTACCTGGACAATATTCAAATATAGATGTGAACGTCGAAAACAAAGAAGATTTTGGAAAATGGATAGAAACTCAGATACCAAAAAATTCAGTAGTTATTGGATATTCACTAGGTGCAGACTTATTGATTAGGAACATTGAAGTGATAAAACCAGATAAATTAGTTATTTTAGACGGGGCAATAATTACGAATGATTTCACGAAAACAACTGTGGAAAAAGAAGTTGAATTTAGTGGAAGTTATATAAAAGAAAATAGTCTTGAGATGAATGCTGACACAATTTCTAATTTGCTTTATATAAAGTTCAAAGAAGATGTGGATGTTTTTGACATGCATATAAAAGTAAAAACGCTGTTATTATTAGCTGATACACCAGATGATTTATATGAATATAAGAAAAACAAAGTAGAAAAAAATAATAATCAAGAGAATATACAATCACTATTTATCCAGAATACATCACACGATTTTCACACTGAAAAGCCAGTTGAAATAGCTGAGTGTATTAGTGAATTTTTAATGGAATAATCAAAAAAACCAGAGAATGTTTCTCTGGTTTTTGTTTACATAAACAACAAATGTGCGATTGGAGCTACTATCAAAAGTGAGATTATTGTTCGTTCGATAAAAATTACGAACAATTCGAATAAATTTACAGGAATTGACGATGCGAGGATTAGTCCACCGACTTCTGATAAGTAGATTAATTGCGTTACGGAAATTGTCGCTACGATGAATTTGGTCATTTGCGATTGAATTGTGCTTGCAGCTATGATTGATGGTGTGAACATGTCGCTGAAACCTACAATCATTGTCTTGGAAGCTTCCAAACTTTCTGGAACTTTCAAGAAATTCAACAGTGGCAAAAATGGCTTGCCAAGGATTTCAAAAACTTGAGTGTTGTTTGCAAGTACAAGTGATGCCGTTCCGATTATCATAACAATCGGCATCACCGAAAACCACATTCCGAATGCATTTTCCAATCCGTTTTTCAAAAATTCTCCAATCCCTTTGTGCGATTCAACTCTTTTTATTGCCAAATCAAGCCCGTACTTGACGGATGAAGAATAATTTTCTGATATATTTTCATTATCATGAGCTGATTCTACTACATAGTCGTCTTTTTTGAGTGACAATGGTGGAATTCTTGGAATTATTATCGCACACACAATTCCGACAAGACACACCAAAAGGTAGTACACTCCGAAATAATCTACCATGTCGACTTGGGACAAAACGATAAGGCTGAATGTTATGGACACTGCGGAGAAATTCGTAGAAATAATCGCAGCTTCCTTGGCAGAATAATATCCTGATTCGTATTGGTTAGCCGTAAGCATAACCCCTAAAGTTCCATCTCCAATCCAGCTTGTGATGCAATCTACTGCGGCACGTCCAGGAATCAAAAACACTGGGCGCATTATTTTTGTGAAAATCGCACCGATAAATTCCAAAAGACCGAAATCAAGCAACAGTGGGAGTAGCATGCTTGCTATTACGAAAATAATTACAAGTGATGTCAACAAATCGTTGAGTATAAATGTAGCAGATTCATCGGCAACTATCATGTCGAAAAACGGCCCAAGGTTAAGCTTGTCCTTCAACACTACCATCCACACGACTATAAATCCTAGAATTCTAAGTACTAACCAAACAGGAGTTACAGAAAATGTTTGGTTCAAAAGTTTGTTTTCTTTGATGAACTTGACATTGAAACTTGCCATAATGCTCATCACGAACGATATCGTAATTATAATCGTACAAAGTGCTGGCAGATAATCGCCGACAATTTTGGCGATAAAATCGGCTAAAATTTTGACTATTATAGTCCAATTGCCGTCGTATTTTACGGGAATCATGAATATAATTATCCCGATAATGGACGGAATCAGAAAATTCAATAGGGATTTTTTATTGGTTTTCATATTATCTCCTCGCTTTAAAATATTTTTCCTAGTATATCACTAATGAAAATATGATGCAAGAAAATAACAAGTAAAATTGATTAGGAGAAGTGAGAAATCTTTTGGTGTAATAAATTAAAAATCCTCTGTCACGAATATCTAGACTACACAAATTGAAGATTTCTAAATCTTAAAATCCTAAAATCGTAAGCACGCTAACGCTTACGCGAATACGATTTTTGATAGATTTTTTCGATTTGAAATCAAACAATTTGTTCCGTATGATATTCTTAGCCGGAGGATTTTTTAATTAGCTGAGGTTTCTAATCCGTAGGACTTTCTAATCTACAAAAATTTCCACTAAAAAAGGCTGCTTACAAAAGCAGCCCACATATTATTTTTCTGTGTTTTCTTCAGTAACATCGTCGTCTTCTTGATTTTCTTCAGCCATAGTTTCCATTTCTTCTTCCAATACGTCGTTGTCTAAGTTTGACTGATTAATCATAGATTTTACTTTTCGTTCGTCTTTTTTAGTGTAATCTTGATCGTCGTCGTATTTCTTTTCCAACAAATCCAAGATTTTAAATCTTCTCTTGGATTCTTTTTTGATTTTTTGGAAATCTCTTATATATGCGTAAATCAAGAATGTTATAAGAATTATTCCAGCGTATCCTATGATTGGATAAGTGATGCTGATAAGTTTTCTGAATCCTAAAAAGCTTAGGAAAAATCCTATCGTTACAAATCCTATCAAATACATTTTGTATTTTGCCGGATTGTCATTTGAAAATCTTTTGGCTAACGAATAATACAACCCGATAGCTGTGTTGAAAATCATTCCAAATATTACCAAACTCATTATCAAACCTAAAACTGGATTGATTTCTTCGATTAAAACTTGTGTAGGAAGGTCTGCATCTTTTAGAATGTCAACTCTCATGAACAAAACAACTGCCAAAAGAGCTGTTACTGTTCCTGTGATAAATCCTCCTAACAATCCGCTGACTTTCGCTTCTTCAGATAGTACATGGTTACCACCAATTGCAAATGCCGTACTCAATCCTACCATCATACACAATGAAAAATAATTGACTACTGCAAGCCAAGGATTGCCGAAGTTTTTCGGAATAGTTCTTGCGATTGGGTCTAAGTGGTTAAAGTTTCCGTCAAATTTTGCTATTGTGTAGACTGATGCGATTAAAATCAAAGCCACGATAACTGGCGTAAATGCACCGATAATTCTGGTTACTTTTTCAAAATCCATCATTCCTACGAAAATTACAAGCAATGCACAAATAAGTGAACCAATCCACGGTGCTAGTCCAAATTGCTGGTTGAGGTTGGAGCCTGCACCGGAAAGCATAACGAATCCGATTATAAATCCAGTTAAAATAAGTAAAATGTCGAATACTTTTGTGAATTTCTTGGATGCTATTTCGTCCAAAACATCACTGTGTTCATCTGCGAAATAATAAGAACCAAGTTCCAAAATAATCGCTCCTATAAATGTGTGCAATATCAAAACAAATAGCGCTGTCCACAAGCCGGATTTGCCATAAGCTGTAAAATATTGCAAAATTTCCTGTCCACTTGCAAGGCCTGCACCAGTTAGTACCGCCACGTATGCAAGGGAGGTGTGTAATATTTTTTTTGACATAATTATCCCCTTCTTTTGTAAAATTATATAATAAAATTTTAAAATAGCCAAGACGTAATTATATAACAAATTTGATAAAATGCAAATCAGAAAAATTGAACATTATGATATAATATTCATGAAAAGAGGTGCTAAATGTTTAAAGTTAAAAATTTTGAAGACAATGATGATGTTATAATCAAAGAACAAAATGGAGCATTTAAAGTTATTGAATACAAGAGGGATTTGTCCGTAGATTATGAACAAGCACAAAGTTCTTACTTTGCATCAGAAATGAATGTAAGAAGAAGACAATTATTGTGCGATGTTTCAAAATCAAATATCACTGTACAAGCAGGAGCTATGCAATGGATGCTTGGAAATGTTAGTTCAACTACTGGAATAAAAGGCGCGGGAGATTTCTTCAAAAAAGCTTTGCGTGGTTCTGTGACTGGTGAAGGTGCTATAAAACCTGAATACACAGGCGATGGATTATTGGTTTTGGAACCAACATACAAGCACATTATTTTATTGGATGCAGATGATTGGAACAACGAAATCATCATTGAAGATGGATTGTTCTTGGCTTGTGATTCTGAATTGGAACACAAAGCTATTATGCAATCCAATATTTCATCAGCTGTTGCAGGTGGAGAAGGGTTGTTCAACTTAGGACTTCACGGAACGGGAATTGTTGCGTTGGAATCTTATGTACCAAGAGAAGAATTGATTGAAATAACGCTTGACAATGATGTGTTGAAGATAGATGGAAACATGGCAATTGCTTGGAGTGGATCGTTGAGTTTTACAGTTGAAAGAGCTGGTAAATCATTGATAGGTTCTGCGACAAGCGGTGAAGGACTTGTGAATGTGTATAGAGGAACTGGTAAAGTTCTAATGGCTCCTGTTTTAGAATAAATTTGAAAAATTAAATATTGAGTATTTAATGACAAACCATTAATGCTAAAAAAACTGGATAACAAACCTTAATGCACGAATATCTAAACTCCACAAATTGAAGATTTCTAAATCTCAAAATCCAAAATCGCAAGCACGCTAACGCTTACGCAAATGCGATTTTGGACGGATTTTTTCGATTTGAAATCAAACAATTTGCTCCGTATGATATTCTTAGCATTAATGGTTTGTTATTTTTAATTTATCATAATAAATTTTAATCGTGAAGGTTTGCAAAAATTTTCGCGTTTTTTTATTGCGACAAATCGAATATGGTATAATAAAGTAAAGTATATTCAAAGTAATGTAAAAAGCATCTTGGGAGGCACTACTATGAATAAATTGAGAAACAAATTATACAAATACGAGTTTTGGTCTATGATTTTGGGCGTGATTCTGTTTATCGTGGAATTGAAACTTAGAATGAGTTATCCTAGACTTGTAAGCGTGTTGATATCTCCATTATCAAATATTTTCATCTACGCATCCATTGCTATTGTGTTGATTATGATTGTTTTGGAGATGTTGAGTGCGATTAAAAACAGAGATTTTGATATTTTGCTTTTCATTTTAATCATTTTAGCAGGACTTTATTTGATGTATCGTATTATTTAAAATTTGGAGGATATTATGGGTATATTTGATAAATTAAAAAGCGTTTTTTCTTCAGAAGAAAAGGAAACTAATAACCAAGCTCACAAAAATGATTGGTACGTTTACGAATGGAGCGTAAAAGACACTGGGGAAGTTTTCTATGTTGGTTACGGTTATGGTGATGATTCTAAGTCTTTCGGATTCGAAACTTATCACGGAGAAAGAATAAAAGATAAGTTGGATGTGGAATCCAAAATCATCAAGGATAATTTGGAAGAAGACGAAGCTCGTGATTTGCAACAAGAAGAATTAAAGAGGATTTTGAAAGAAACTGATAATGTGATTATCAATCGTGTAACTCCTAATATGATTACTAGAAAATCGGGATTGTTAAAATCAGATACGACCCCAAACTACAGATTTGAACAAGCACCTGTGTTGTATGTTGCAGAATACGAACAACATTATTTGGGTATGGATTATGATGATTTCGAAAAAGTTGACTTGGATAATTTGAAATCGGTGTACTTAGTTGAAAAAGGTGTTGACGATGAAATTATCGCAAACATTTACAAGGATGATTTGGACAAGTATTTGAACCAAACAAAATCTTTGATGGAACATGAAAACATCAAAATCGTAGATGACCAATTTGCAAATGATGTGACTGCTTGGGTCTACATTGGAGATGATTCCATAGCTAAGGTTAAGGAATACGAGGACAAAGCACAAGAAAAATTATCCAAGAAAATTCCTGTATATCACATGATGGATGTGTTGAAGAAATTAAAAGAAAAGAACAAGGACAGCTTGGATGAGATTTTCAACAAAATCAAGACTACAAAAGAAGTTGTAATTCACCCACACAATAGCAGGGTTGAAGTGTTCGATATCAAAAACTTAGACGATCTAGCAAAGGGTGCAAAGGAAGGTTTGAGATATTGGAACGAAGGAGAAAAATTCAGAAAGGATTCGCATTTCCAATCTGCGATAAAATCTTATGATACTGCAAGAGAAAACGGATTGTGTACTCCTGCACTTTACAGTTCTTATGCTAATGTTTACAGAAGTATGAAGGATTACGACAACGAAATTGATATTTTGCAAGAAGGTATCAAGAGATTATCCGACCAAGATAATGTGTCTGAATCTCACATTAATTCCATGAAGGAAAGATTAGAAAAAGCAAAGGAACTTTTATTAAAAGAATAATTTTTATTGAATTCCCAATTTGAGAAATCGAGTTGGGGATTTTTTATCGCCAAGCGTTATATGATATAATATACAAAGGTGGTAAAATGAAAGATGCTCTCGGAAGAAAGATAGATTATTTGAGAATTTCGGTGACTGACAAGTGTAATTTGAGATGCAAATACTGCATGCCAGAAGAAGGAATCACGCATTTGAATCACGACGAAATTCTAACTATAGATGAAACTTTGAAAATCGTAGAAGTTTTCAAAGATTTGGGAATAAAAAAAGTACGTTTAACTGGAGGCGAACCTTTGGTTAGAAACGGAATATTGGATTTGGTAAAAGGCATCAAGGATATGGGAATCGAAGAAATCTGCATGACTACCAACGCTATCAAATTGTACGATATGGCTGATGATTTGAAGAAAAACGGCGTTGATAGGTTTAATATTTCGCTGGATACTTTGGATGCGGATAAATTTCGTGACATAACGCGTGGTGGCGATGTGAACAAGGTTCTGAAATCCATTGATTTGCTCAAAAAAATGGAGATGAATCCTATCAAAGTCAACACTGTTGTGATGAGAAATTTCAATTACGACGAGATTGATGATTTTGTGAAATTCGCAGAAGATGGAGTGATTGTTAGATTTATCGAACTGATGCCTATTGGTGAAGCGATTGGGAAGTCAGATGATTATGTGTCGAACGAAGAAATTATCAAAAAAATTGGCAATCTTCAAAAAATTTACAGCGATTCACAAAAATCAAAGGTCGCAGAATATTACACCAATCCAAATGGAGCTGTGGTTGGATTTATCAATCCAATTTCTCACAAATTCTGCTCTGAATGTAACAGGGTTAGGTTGGATTGTAAGGGAAATTTATTGATGTGTTTACATTCTAATAAGTCGATTAATTTGAAAGATGCTATTAGAAATGATGAAGATATACGACAAATTATTACACAAGAAATATACAATAAACCAGAAAGACATTATCTCGAAGAAGGTAACTTCAACAAAAGGGATATGAATACTATAGGAGGTTAATGTGGATTTAACTCATTTTAACGAAGATGGTTTGCCAAGAATGGTGGATGTATCTGAAAAGGAAACTACTAAAAGAGTTGCTGTGGCTCATAGTAGGATTTATATGAAAAAAGAAACTATGCAAAAAATCACAGAAAAATCCATCAAAAAAGGCGACGTATTGAGTGTCGCACAAACTGCTGCGATTATGGCTGCGAAGAAAACATCGGAAATTATTCCAATGTGTCACAATATTTTCATCACAGGTGTTGATGTTAAATTCGAATTAGCAGATGATTTTATAGATATTTTCGTCCAATCAAACACCGAATCAAAAACAGGAATTGAGATGGAAAGTTTGACGGCTGCAAGTGTGGCGGCTCTTACGATTTACGATATGTGCAAGGCGATTGACCGTTCAATGCGAATTACGAATGTGGAGTTACTTCACAAAGAAGGCGGCAAAAGCGGCGTTTACAACAGAAGTGTCGACAGTGATGAGGCAGTTGTAATCGATGTGAATATTAGCGAGAAAAAAGGAACTGTAAAAACTCCTGTAGAATTTGCAGAACTAAAAGTGGATCATGGATTGGTTGGAGATGCGCACGCTGGAAATTGGCACAGACAGGTGTCGCTTTTGGCAGAAGAATCCATCAACAAAATGCGTGAAATGGGTCTTGATTTAAAAGACGGAGATTTCGCTGAAAATATTACAACAAGAAACATAGAGCTTTTTACTTTGCCAGTGGGTCAAGTGTTGACTATTGGAGAATGCGTGCTTGAAGTTACACAAATCGGCAAAGAATGTCACAAAGGCTGTGCGATAAAACAAAAAGTAGGCAATTGTATTATGCCAACTGAAGGAATTTTCTGCAAAGTTTTAAAGGGTGGAATTATTAAGAAAAACGACAAAATCAAGCTTGTAGAATTAAATTAAGAGTTTGTGTTATAATATATTCGGAGTCTGGGGGTGCTTTATGCTGAGATCTTTATAGAAACCCTTAAACCTGCCCATGATAATGCATGCGAAGGGAAGAACTTAGAATGTTTTTTGCGGATACATGGATTATGTATCCGTTATTTTTTTCCAGATTCCAAATTATAAATAGGAGGAATTTATGGAATATACAACTCAATTAGACGCTGCAAAGAAGAAAATTATTACAAAAGAAATGAAGAGAGTAGCGGAAAAAGAAAATATAGACGTAGAAATTCTTAGAGAAAAAATCGAAAAAGGATACGTGGTTATTCCTGCGAACAAAAACCACAAATCATTAGATGCTCATGGAGTTGGCGAAGGTTTGAAGACTAAAATCAACGTTAACTTGGGTATTTCAAAAGATTGCTACAACATCGAAAAGGAAATGGAAAAAGTTAGAGTGGCAATCGACATGGATGCTGAAGCGATAATGGATTTGTCAAATTACGGTAAGACAAGAAAATTTAGAGAAGAACTTATCGATTATTCTCCTGCAATGATAGGCAGTGTTCCAATGTATGATTGCGTTGGAATGTTGGATAAGGAATTGAAGGATATCACTGAAGATGAATTCTTGGAAGTTGTGGAACAACACGCAAAAGACGGGGTGGATTTCATAACAATTCACGTGGGACTTACAAGAGACATCGCAGAACATTTGAAAACAACAGACAGAATTACTAAGATAGTATCTCGTGGTGGATCACTTCTATTCGCATGGATGATTGCAAATAACAAAGAAAACCCACTTGTAACAAGATATGACGATGTACTTGAAATTTGCGAAAAATATGACGTAACACTAAGCTTGGGAGATGCTTTAAGACCAGGTTGCATCAACGATGCTACAGATGATTTGCAAATTCAAGAATTGATTAATTTATCTAGAATGGCAAAAAGAGCCTACGAAAAAAATGTCCAAGTAATGATTGAAGGACCAGGCCATGTGCCAATCGATCAAATCGAAGCGAATATGAAAATCGAAAAAACAATCTGCAACAATGCACCATTCTACGTTTTAGGACCTTTGGTTACAGATATTGCACCGGGCTATGACCACATAACATCAGCAATCGGTGGAGCAATAGCAGCAAGTACAGGAGCTGATTTCTTGTGTTATGTAACTCCTGCAGAACATTTGAGACTTCCTAACTTGGAAGATATGAAAGAAGGAATCATTGCTACTAAAATTGCAGCTCACGCTGGAGATATAGCGAAGAAAATCCCTGGAGCAAAAGAAAGAGACGACGAAATGAGTAGAGCTCGCTTCAACTTGGATTGGGAAAAAATGTTCGAACTTGCAATTGACAGCGAGAAACCAAAAAAATACAGAAAAGAATCTCAACCAATCGAAGAAGATAGCTGCACAATGTGCGGCAAGATGTGTTCAATGAGAACAGTGAAGAAAGTATTGAACGGCGAAGATGTCAATTTAATTTAGAAAATTTGATTAAAAAATTTATTTTAAAATTCTAATTCAACCATCAAGAATATCTTGGTGGTTGTTTTTTATTTGAACGAAATTGGAAAATATTCGAGAAAATCATTGACAATGGTTATTAGTAGTCGTATAATTCTAATAGTATTAGGTAAAAAGGTGATATTATGAATGAAAAATTAGCAAAAGAAGTTATAAGATGCGTGCACAGTATTGGAAAACACCATCCTCACAAGCAAATCAACGATTCTGTAAGAGGTGAAAACATGGCTTTGGGATTTATCAAATCGGAAGGTGGATCGACTTATCCGAAAGATATTGAACTTGCTATGGGGATTTCCAGCGCGAGAGTTGCAGCTATTATTAAAAAGCTTGAAAAGCGTGAACTGGTAACTAGAACTGGTGATAAAATCGACAGAAGAAAAACTTTGGTAAGTTTAACTGAAAAAGGAGAAAAAGTCGCCCAAGAAACTGAGGACAAGATAATGTATGCTCTTGGTCAAATGTTTGATGCTTTGGGAGAAGAAGATTCTGAAAATTTCGTCAGAATAATCGACAAATTAATCAAAAATTTGCCGAAGATTAGCAAAATCTGTGAAGATAAATTTAAAGAAATGGATGATGAACTTGATAAGAATAATTAGATACTTGAATAAAAAACAATGGATTCAGGTGCTTTTGAGTTTGGTATTCATAGTAACTCAAGTGTTCTTGGATTTAAAAATCCCGGATTATATGTCGAAAATCACGATGTATGTGGAAAGTCCGGGTCACAGTGTAAGTGATATTATCGCAGAAGGAAAATGGATGATATTGTGTGCACTGGGTTCTTTGATTTCTGCAATTATTGTAGGATATTTGGCATCGAAAATTTCGGCGTCATTTTCCAAAAATTTGAGGTCTAGAATTTTCTCTAAGGTGGAAAGTTTCTCCATGAAAGAAATCAACGAATTTTCCACTGCTAGTTTGATAACTAGGTCTACAAATGATATTACGCAAATTCAAATGGTAATAGTGATAGGATTACAAATTTTGATAAAAGCTCCTATCATGGCTGTGTGGGCAATCACGAAGATCTACAACAAGGGATTTGAGTGGACAATGGCAACTGCTGTGACTGTTTTGATTTTGATTGTATTCGTTGCAATACTGATGCTTATGGTTATGCCTAAGTTTAGAATGATGCAAACTTTAACCGACAATATCAACAGGATTTTGCGTGAAAACTTGACAGGACTTGCCGTAATCAGAGCATATAACTCTGAAGAATACAGGGAAAACAAATTTGATGAAGCGAATGAAGAGTTAACTAGCACACAATTATTTACAAGTCGTGCGATGTCAACACTTTTTCCAATGATTAACTTCAGCATGTCGATGTTGACACTTGTGATTTATTTTATAGGCGCAGGGCTCATAAATGCCGCAGAAATGATGGACAAATACGTTTTGTTTTCAAACATGGTTGTGTTCAGTTCTTATGCAATGCAAGTTATCATGTCATTTATGATGATGAGTATGATTTTCATCATGGTTCCAAGAGCGCAAATCTCAGCAAAGCGTATCAACGAAGTGTTGGATACAGAACTTTCCATTAAAGATGGAAACATCGAAACATCAAATGATGATTACGAATACGAAATAGAATTTGATAATGTGTCATTCAAATATACAGATTCTGAGCAATACATCTTACAAGATATTGATTTTAAAGTGAAAAAAGGTGAAAAAGTAGCGATAATTGGTTCTACTGGTTCAGGAAAAAGTACGATATTGAATTTGCTTTTGAGATTTTACGATGCCACTGAAGGGGTTGTCAAAATCCAAGGAATTGATATCAAAAAATATAAGCTTAAATTTTTGTACGAAAAAATTGCTGCAGTTTTGCAAAAATCTTTCCTTTTCAAAGGCGATGTAACATCTAATATTTCTTTTGGAGATGAAGGAACTGACAAGAATTTGGTAGAAGAAGCTGCAAAAACGTCGCAATCTATGGAGTTTATCGACAAATTTGACGACAAGTTTAACCACGAAATCGCACAATTAGGTAAGAATGTTTCTGGTGGACAAAAACAAAGATTGTCCATAGCCAGAGCAATCTACAAAAAGCCAGATATATTCTTGTTTGACGACAGTTTCTCTGCACTTGATTTCAAAACAGACAGTGAGCTTAGACATAAGTTGAAAGAAAACAACCCTGATGCTACGACAATTATTGTCGCACAAAGAGTGGGATCAATAATGGATTCAGATCAGATAATAGTTCTTGAAAACGGACAAATCGCTGGAATTGGTCAACACAAGGATTTATTGAAAAATTGTGAAGTGTACAAGGAAATAGCCTACTCGCAATTAACAGAGGAGGAATTAAATGCCTAGACAAGTTATAAATGAAAAACCAAAAAAATTCAAAAAAACATTAAAAGAAATGACTGGGTATTTGAAACCTTACTTCCCATTGATACTAATTGCAGTTGTAGCAAGCGTAATAGCGACGATATTGCAAATAATTGGACCAGATAAATTAAAACTCATCACAGATGAAATCACAAAAGGACTTCCTAAAATGGTCAAAGGAAAGCCTGTTTTGGATTCAATCAATATGGATAATGTCAAATCTATTACAATAATGCTTGTAATATTTTATGGATCGTCTTTATTGCTGAATTTGTTGCAAAGATTCATAATGGCAGATGTTACACAAAAAATCTCCAAATCATTTAGAGAGAAAATTGCTGTTAAAATCAACAAATTGCCATTTAGCTATTTTGACAACACAACTTACGGAGACATTCTAAGTAGGGTTACAAATGATGTCGACACCATCAGCCAAAGCTTGAACCAATCAATAGGAACGTTGTTGACAAGTATTGTAATGCTTTTAGGCACACTTGTAATGATGATCTACAATTCAGGAATATTAACGATAACGACGATTTTGTCATCGCTTGTGGGATTTGTGTTCATTACAATAATAATGAAAAAATCACAAAAATATTTCAAAGCACAGCAACAAAACTTAGGTGATATCAACGGACAAATCGAAGAAGTGTACACCGGTCACAACGTAATTAAGGCATACAACGCTGGTGAAAGAGTGGTAGATGAATTCGAACGAATGAATACACAACTTTACACAAGCGCATGGAAATCACAATTTTTGTCGGGACTAATGATGCCAATTATGCAATTTGCAGGAAACTTTTCCTACGTTATGGTCTGCATCGTCGGTGGTGCATTGGCAATAAATGGCAAGATTTCATTTGGTGTAATCGTAGCATTTATGATTTATGTGAGATTGTTCACCAATCCATTATCAGACATCGCTCAAAGCTTCAACACATTACAAAGAGCTGCAGCAGCAGGAGAAAGAGTGTTTGAATTTTTGAATGAAGATGAATTAGAAGAAGAAAACGTCACTGAAAAATTAGAAAAAGCAAAAGGCGAAGTCGAATTCAAAAACGTTAGGTTTGGATATGATCCTGAAAAAATCATCATCAAAGATTTCAGCGTAAAAGTAAATCCAGGAGAAAAAATAGCCATCGTTGGGCCAACTGGAGCCGGAAAGACTACGATTGTAAATCTATTAATGAGATTTTACGAAATAAACGACGGACAAATATTGGTAGACGGAATTGATACGAAAAACTTATCTAGAGAGAATTTGAGAGACCAATTCTGCATGGTATTACAAGATTCTTGGGTATTTGAAGCAAGTGTAAGAGAAAACATCACATTCAGAGAAAAAGATATAACTGATGAAGAATTGATTGACGTGTGCAAACGCGTAAACTTGGATCACTTTATCAGAACACTTCCAAATGGATATGACACTATTTTAAACGACAAACAATCATTGTCTCAAGGACAACTTCAACTACTCACAATAGCACGTGCGATGGTAAGTCACGCGCCAATGTTGATACTAGATGAAGCCACAAGCTCCGTGGATACAAGAACTGAAATAATCGTTCAAGATGCAATGGACGAACTCGCAAAAGGAAGAACATCATTTGTAATCGCACACAGATTATCCACAATCAAAAACGCGGATTTGATACTTGTAATGAAAGATGGAGATATCGTAGAAAAAGGAAAACACGACGAATTATTGGCAAGAGACGGATTCTACGCACAATTATACAACGCGCAATTTGAAAGAAAATAGCGAAAATATTGTAAATTGAGATTGGGATTAAGTTGTCCCAATCTTTTTTTACATCCAAATTTGATATAATAAAAAGATAAAGAGGTGATTAAATGAAACTAGAAATAATAGACATGATAGATGATGGAAGATGTGTCGCAAAATACGAAGGGAAAACAGTGTTCGTAGATGGAGGAAGTGTTGGAGAAATAATCGAAGCAAAGAAAATAAAAGAAAAAAAGAATTTGATATTTGCAACAAAAACAAAAACAATACAACAATCACCTCATAAACAAGAACCGCTCTGCCCACATTACTACGAATGTGACGGATGCAGCATGCAAGACATTACATATGAAAAAGAGTTGGAAATCAAAAAAAATTCTGTACTCAACAAATTGCAAAGAATCGCGAAACTAGATGTAAAAGATGTCGACATACTCACAAACGCTGAATATTATTACAGAAATAAAGTAGATTTGAAAGTGGAAAATGGAAAACTTGGATATTACAACAGAAAAACACACAACCTAACACAAATATCCACTTGCAAAATCGCATCAAAAGCAATCAATCAAATGATAAATTGGCTGGAAAATCACGATTTGAATGGCGTGTCGGAAATCAAAATCAGATCCAATTACAACGACGAAATCCAAATCTCCATGGATTATTTATCAGATGAAATGCTAGAAAATTTAAAATCTGTAGAAAGCATCGTAGAAATTTATGCGAAAAATAAAAATTTTGATTTGATTTATAGGAAAAAACAATTTGTAGATAAAATTGGAGACTTATCATTCATAATAAGTCCCAAATCATTCTTCCAAGTAAATAAATACAATACAACATTGCTCTACGACACGGCAAAACAAATGATGAATGCAGAGGAAAATGACAGAATATTGGATTTATACTGCGGAATCGGAACTACAACAATGTACATTGGAAATGGCAATAACACAATCGGAGTCGAAGTCGTAAAAGATGCAGTAAAAGATGCCAACGAAAACAAAAAACTAAACAACCTGGAAAGCATTCAGTTTATTGAAGAAAAATCAGAAAACGTCGTAGGAAAACTCACAAAAGAACACTTTGATATAATCATAGTCGACCCACCACGAAAAGGAATGGATGAGAAAGTCGTCGACGCAATAATAAAATCCACAGCAAAAAAACTCGTCTACATCTCATGCGACCCAGCAACACTAGCCAGGGATTTGAAAGCACTAACAGAAAATGGATTTGAAGTTAGAAATGTCAAATTGGTGGATATGTTCGCGAAAACAATGCATGTTGAGACTGTAGTATTGATGTCAAGAAAATAGAATAACAAGCTATAAAACT
>NZ_JBKWZF010000030.1:0-2175 GCF_046991905.1 Finegoldia sp.
ATTAATTATATCATTATCAAGTCCAAGTCTTCTAGAAATTTCAAAAGCATTTGATTTGCCTGGAATTCCTATTCTTAGTTTGTAAGTTGGAGATAATGTATTTACATCAAACTCTACAGATCCATTTTTTACATATTTCTCAGTTAATGCAAATATTTTAAGTTGAGAATAGTGTGTTGTTGCTATTGTTCGTATTGATTTATCTAAAAATATTCTTAAAATTGAAATAGCCAATGCTGCACCTTCTGTAGGATCTGTTCCAGCTCCAAGTTCATCAAATAAAACAAGTGAATTGAAAGTAATATTATCTACGATGTGTACTATGTTTTTCATGTGAGCAGAAAAAGTTGACAAAGATTGTTCAATGCTTTGCTCATCACCAATATCGGTAAAAATATTGTCGAAAATTGCAACTTCTGAATTTTCATCCACAGGAATTAAAATTCCCGATTGAGCCATTAAAGTTATTAGTCCTACTGTTTTTAGTGTTACGGTTTTACCACCTGTATTAGGACCAGTGATTACTAATGTATTGTAATCATCACCCAAATAAATACTTATTGGAACGACCTTTTTTTTGTCTAATAAAGGATGCCTTGCATTTTTAAAATTTAAGTAACCTTCTGTATTTAATTTTGGATTTGTTGCATCTATTTCAATTGCATACTTTGCCTTCGCAAATATAAAATCCAGTTTTGATAAGACGTCTTGATCAACAAATATAGAATCTTTGACATCGTAAACTCTGTCAGAAATTTCTTTCAAAATTCTTATGATTTCTTCTCTTTCTTCCGCTTCAAGCATTCTCAATTCGTTGTTTAACTCTACTACTTCCATCGGTTCAATATAAACTGTTTGACCAGAAGAAGAGTGGTCGTGTACAATTCCTTTGAATGAAGATTTATGTGAAACTTTTACAGGAATTACGTATCTATCATCCCTCATAGTTACAATATTTTCTTGTAATGCTTGATCATTAGAAGACAAAATACTATTTATTTTATCTTTTATGCTTTCTGTCTTTTGTCTTTTTGTTTGTCTTATTCTAGCCAAATTCCTGCTTGCATTATCGCTGATTTCATCTTCAGAAATTATCGCATTGTTAATAGTTGCGACTAACTCAGGTTCTTCTACTAGAGAATCCATCATCGCCATTATCATTGGATAATTTTCATGATTTTCATCTGATTCTCCTGCATACCTTTTAATATCGTGTACACTACTTAAAATTTGACCAATTTTCAAAAGAACTTCTGGAACTATATATCCCCCCTTAGATACATGCATTATACTTGCTTTCACATTTATAATTTCATATATCGGAGGATTTGAAAATTTGTAAATCATGCTCATAGCTTCATAAGTTTCATCCAAGCTTTGTCTAATTTCTTCCTCTTCAATCATCGGCTCTAATTTGTTAGCAATGCTTTTTCCTAATTTAGATTTACAAAGTTTTTCTATTTTGTTTTTTATTTCATTGTATTCAAGTGTCTTTAATGTTTTTTTATCCATTTATAAAATTCCTTTTTTAAAATGAAATTCATTAGATTTTCCAAACGCATACTTGTTTTTTCTAATTGAATATAATTTAAAGTCTATATCATTTTCATCTATCTTAATTCTATCACAAGAATAAATCAAAGAGTAATCATTCATTCTAACGACCCTATATTTTGAAAAATCTCCTTCAATATAGCAATCATTAAACTTACAAAACTCGCAATTATTTCCATTACATTTTACAATACTTGAAAAAGGACAATAAACAGTTACCATATCAACCAAATTGTCTTCCACAACTAACTCATAATTATAATTTGAATTTTCGATTATATCTTTAATTTCTGTTTTATTTAATTCGACAGACAAAGTTATCACGTCTACACCCAAATCATTTAAAACTTTAGCCGTAAAAACGTTGAATACATTCATTTGGTAGTCACTTACTGTGTAATCAGCATTTAAGTTTTCTGATATTATTATATCTCCCAGATTGTTAATTAGAATCTTTGAAACTTTATTTTCCTTACAGCTTTTAATAAATTTATCTGTTTTTTCTTGATTCAAAAATCTTGGCACCTTTACAATGTATTCTGACGAAATTTTGTCACTATAACCATTTATTTCATCGACGTAAATCGTCTTATAATTTGAGTCCGAATTTTCATTTTTTTG
>NZ_JBKWZF010000030.1:2185-21174 GCF_046991905.1 Finegoldia sp.
AAATTGTTTATATTTTCTAAGTTATTATCTTTTTGTTTTCTATGATTAAAATCTGATTTATAATCCAAATAAAATTCGATAAATTCTCTTCTTATTTGATTTAACTGACTTTTAGATAAAAATAGCCCATCATCAAGTGAAATTTCAAAGCTTTTAATACTTACTGGATAATTTCCAGTTTTAAGTATTTGTGTTTCAATAAATGCATTATCAATTGGTTTGTTTTTAGCATCATCACAAATTATATCTGTATTATATAAAAGTTCATTAACATATACTTTAATTGGTTCAGACCTTTTGCATATAAATTTGACATTTAAATCAAAATTAACATTTTTTTCATTTTCTGATTCTTCTACTATTTTTATGTGGTTAACTCTTTTTACATCTGAATCCACAAGTGCATCTGAAATATTTGAAAAATTTACTATGGTATTCTTCTTATAATCTTCAGTCAATGTCAAAGGAAATGTGTTTTTCCCATTAAAAAGAATAAGAATATCTTTTTTGAAAACATCTTTTGTGAACTTTATTTTACCTTTTCCTAAAATTTTTCCGACATCATTGCCTTTGATTTGATTTTTTCTACCAAGCTCAACATAATTATATCCATTAGTATTATTGATTAATCCTTTAGTAAATCCGCGGTTTTTAACTTCATCCAAGAAATAACCGTATTTACCATTATCTAATTTATCTCTGTAAGACTTTACAACAGAATACACATATTCCTTAGACTTCATTCTTCCTTCTATTTTTAAACTGTCGCAATATTTAGCAATTTCATTTACATTGTCAATTGTACACAAATCTTTCGGACTTAGATATGAAAGTTTTGAGTTGATAACTTTATCTTCTAAAATAATCTTATAATCTTTTCTGCAAGGCTGAGCACATCTTCCTCTATTAGCACTTCTATCTCCATTCAATGAACTCATCAAACATTGCCCTGATTGGCAAACGCATAATGAACCATGAATGAAAACCTCAATCTCAATGTCACAATTTCTCCTAATATTTTTCAATTCTTCTAAATCAGTTTCTCGTGCCAAGACTATCCTTTTAAATCCAAGTTTTTTAGCAATCTTGGCTCCATTTAAATTATTAATATTCATTTGAGTTGATGCGTGTAAGCTAAGCTTAGGAAATAACTTATTGACAAGATAAGCCAATCCAATATCTTGGACAATTAATGCGTCAATATCGATATTGTATAATCTGTTAACATATTCAAGCGCTCTGAAGATTTCAGATTGTTTTATTAAAGTATTTAATGTTACATAAACTTTTACATTTCTCAAACGGCAGTATTTCACAACTTCCTTGACATCTTCAACAGTAAAGTTTTCAGCATAAGCTCTTGCGGAAAATTCTTTTGTACCAAGATAAATAGCATCGGCTCCTGCTCTTACGCTCGCCTTTACCATTTCCCAATTCCCGCAAGGAGCTAAAATTTCACTAATCAATGATTTCATCTCTTTGATAATCCATTAGAATATTTTCCAGCTTATTTTTCTCAAAAGCTAACTTATTATATTCGTCTTTCAAATCTTTATATTTTTGAGATAACTGATCATTTTCTGTCTCATAGAATTCTATTTGTTTTTTCAAATCATCTGTATTGTCCTTATCTGCCTTCAACTTTTGATTTAAATCTTTTTCTTTTTGTTCAAATTGTTCTTTGATTTCATTGGAATAAATTTCTGCTTTTCTCTTAATTTCGTTTATTTCTTTTTGAGAATTTTCCTTAGTTTCGTTAAGTTGTTTTGTAATTTGTTTTAGATTAGTTTCTTTTATAACCAAATCCTTATACAATTTTTCGCAATCAGATTTTAAATTAGAATAGTCTTTGATAATCGGATTATATTTTCTTTTATAATCATTGAATTCTATCGATAAATTATCGTGAGTTTCTGCCAAATTCATAAGTGCTAATATTGTTGCGTTTAAAGTTGTTAATTTTGAATTTCTAGCTTTGCATCCCTCTATATCTTCATTAATTTTTTTTACTATTTTATCTGTCTCTTCTTTTGATTTCTCAGTAACAATATTGTAAGTTGAACCTTGAATTACAACTTGTAATTTGTTCATATACATTCCTACTTTCTCAATGTTGCGTTGAATTTTTGTTCTAATGAATTTAATATTTCTTCTTGTATTTTTTCAATAGTTTTATCTTTTAATGTTTCATCTTTTGATTGATATATGATTCTATAAGCTAAGCTCTTCTTATCATTATCAACATGTTCACCTTTATATTCATCGAATAAGTAAACATCTTTAATAATTCCATTAGAGTGTTTTTGAATTTCCTTTTCTATTTTTATACTTTCTAATTCTCTATCTACAACTAAAGCTATATCTCTTTCGATTGAAGGATACTTGCTTATTGGTGTATAAATCTTTTTGAAATCCATGTATTTTATTAGTTCACTAAAATGAATTTCTCCAACATATACTCTATTGTCAAAATCATAGTTGTCCCTAACTTCATAACTTATTTCACCAAATGTTGCAACTATCTCATCATTTACTAAAATATTTGCACATCTTCCACTGTGATAAGTTTTATTGTCTGTGTTTTTTACAATTTCATACTCATTAATTCCCAATTCATTAAATAATGCTAAAATCATAGACCTAATATGATAGAAATCATAATTTCCATACATTCCCAAAGTTAATTTTTTTGTTTCAATTCTATCATCATCAACCAAATGGAAAGTATTACCTAGTTCATATACGCAAATATCCTTGATTTTATTTTTGTAATTCTTAGATAATATATCTAAAATATTTGGAATAATTGTTGATCTCATAACAGAAAAATCTTCTCCAAGTGGATTAATAAGCTTTATTAATTTGTCATCATCCATTTGCACCATTGCTTTCGAATATGATTTTGGGCTAATGAAAGAATATGATAATACTTCAAAGGTATTCATAGAGTACAAGGCTTTTTTAGTATTATCTATAGCAATTCTCTCTTCACTCTTAACCCCTCTTTTTAATTTACCGATTAACGGTTTAGCTCCAATTTTTTCAAATCCATAAATTCTTCCCACTTCTTCAATTAAATCTTGATAAATTGATATATCTTGACGATGGAATGGAACTTTTACTTTTATTTTTTCATCATCTTCAGACAAAATCTTAAACTCTAATAATTCTAAAATGTTTTTAATTTCATCATTAGAAATATCTGAACCTAATAAATCATTGCACTTTTTGTATGATAATTCTACATCGTCCATCTTTTCTTCAGATGTAATAATATCTATAGAATTATTAATAACAGTAGCGTTTGTAACATCTTCAATTAATTTACAAACTCTCAATGACGCCAAATCACATAATTGTTGGCTAACGCCCTTTTCAAATCTTGTAGATGCATCAGTTCTTAAGCCCAACCTCCTAGATGAAAGTCTTATTGTATCGCTATCAAAGCTTGCAGCTTCAATGAGTACGTTTGTAGTATTAGATGTGATTTCTGAGTCAAAACCACCCATAATACCAGCAATACCTAAAGTATTTTCTCCATCGCAAATGATTATATCATCATTAGATAATTCACGTTCAACTTCATCTATAGTTGTGAATTTTTGTGAATCTGATTGTTTTACAATAATTTTCTTGTCTGTGATTTTGTCTAAATCATAAGCATGAATTGGTTGACCAGTTTCTAACATAACAAAATTAGTAATATCTACAATGTTATTTATAGGTCTAATTCCGGATTGTATAAGTCTATTCTTTATCCATTGAGGACTATCTGAAATCTTTACATTCTTGATAACTCTAGCTACATATCTAGTACACTTATCAGTTTGAATATCCACAGAATTAAGATAATCTTTAGTGTCTTCATCAAAGTTTTTGATTTCGATTGAAGGATATTTAATCTTTTTACCAAAAGATGCCGCAAATTCTCTAGCCATTCCTAATACAGACAAACAATCAGGTCTATTAGGTGTAATTTCGAATTCAATTATAGGTTCATCAATTTCTAGAGCATTAATTACCGTTTCTCCAATTTTATTTTCAGATAAAACCGCAATACCATCTTTTGAATTTTTGTCTACAACAGATGTTTCAAAGCCCATTTCTTCAAAGCTTGTCAACATTCCTGGACTCATAACTCCTTTAAGATCTGCTTCTTTTAGAACAATATCTCCTGGAAGAGTTGCGTCTACTTGAGCGTAGCAAACAAGCATTTCTTCTTTGATATTCTTTGCTCCTGTTACAACCTCAATATTTTTATCTCCAATATCTAATGTAACTATAGACAATCTGTCCGCATCAGGATGTTTATTAATCTTTTTAATTTTTGCTACGATTAATTTATCGTTTAAATATTTACTTTTATCTATAACAGATTCTACGTGACTTCCCGTTTCTGACAATCTATCTGTAATAGTCTTTATTGATTCGTCGACTGGCACGTAATCTTTTAGCCAATTAATAGGTAATAACATAATTCCTCCTAGAATTGTTCCAAAAATCTCTTATCATTATCATACAATAATCTTATATTGTCGATTTTGTGTTTAACCATTGTAATTCTATCAACACCCATACCGAAAGCAAATCCAGTATATATTTCAGGGTCAATTCCACAATTTCTTAAAACATTTGGATGTACCATTCCACATCCTAAAAGCTCCATACTCCAACCTGTATCATTGCAGCTTGGGCAGCCTTCGCCCTTACAATCAAAACAAGTAACATCTACTTCCATTGAAGGTTCAGTAAATGGAAAGTAGTGTGGTCTAAACCTAGTTTCAATTTCTTCACCAAACAAATTTTTGATAAAAATATTAATTGTATCCATTAAATTAGCCATAGTGACTCCTTTATCTACAACTAATCCTTCTATTTGATGAAACATTGGAGAGTGAGTGTCATCTACATCGTCGAATCTAAAAGTTCTGCCAGCAGAAACCATTCTAATAGGTGGTTTTTGTGTTTTCATGGTTCTAATTTGAACACTTGATGTGTGTGGTCTAAGTACGGTTTTATCATCCAAATAAAATGTATCAGATAATGATCTTGATGGGTGATATTTAGGTGAATTTAATAAATCAAATGTATTTTCTACAGTATCAATTTCAGGCCCATCAATAATATCAAATCCCATTGTTTGAAATAAATTTTCCAATTGGATTATAGTTTCATTTAACGGATGTCTATGAGAAATTTCTCTAGTACCTCTATTTGCAGTAACGTCTAGCTCTTCCTCTTTTAATTTAATCTTTTTTTGCTCATCTTTTAACTGTTCAAATTTTCCAGACAATAATTCTTCTATTTCAGATCTAACTTCATTTGCTAATTGTCCCATAGCTGGTCTTTCTTCTTTAGAAAGTTTCCCCATATTTCGTAGAACAAGAGTAAGGTCTCCTTTTTTACCAAGAACCTTTACTCTAATATCTTCTAAAGATTTTAAATCAGTAGCATTGTCAATCAATCCTACAGTTTTTTCTTTAATTTTTAAAATTTCTTCTTTCATCATTTTCTCCTTAAAAATAAAAAAATCCCTCATCCCCTATGGGACGAAAGATTGTATTTCCGCGGTACCACCCAAATTATGATAACATCACTCGTAAGTATAACGCACTCTACACGGCTATAATAGCAACTTCAAAGCGAACTAACAAAATTCGATAAATATGTCACACCATCCCATATCTCTCTGTATATCTAGTTTTGTATTTTCTTCTTCATCATTTTTAATTATTTTATAATATAACAATTAGTTTGTCAATTTTGACAGATAAAACATACTCAAACTAGCTGCTATTGATGCATTTAAAGATTCTGTTATATTATCCATAGGGATAATCAAAAATTCATCTGCGTATTTTTTGATTTCTTCACTAATTCCATTTGCTTCATTGCCAATTATAATAACATGTTTTTCTTTGTTATGGATTTCTAAAATACTCTTAGAATTTTTTTCCAAAGATGTCTCATAAATTTTAAATCCACTTGACTTGTAATCTTTTAAAACATCGATATTGGCATAAGAAATATTTGTACGAAATAAGCTGCCCATACCACTTCTAATGGTTTTCAAATTGTAAATATCGCAACTATTATCAGACAAAACTATTTTATTATATCCAAAAGCTTCTGCACTTCTTATTATAGTTCCTAAATTTCCAGGATCATTGATGTTTTCTAAAAATAAAATTTTATCTGCATTTATATGCGTTTGTTTAATAAAATCAACAACACAAATTATACCTTCGGGATTATTCATTTCACTGAGACTGTTGAATGTTTTTGAATCCAAATACACACAACCATCAATAAAATCTTCTCCTTCTCTTAAGATAATTTGTTTTATATTCAAATTTGATCTTTTAGCCTCATTAAATAGCTTATAACCTTCTATTATGAATTCATTAAATTTGTATCTATATTTTTTGGTATAAAGTGATTTAGTGTGCTTGTAAATTTTATTTGAAGTAGAGGTTATCATCTTTATCGCCTGTTTCAGTAATTTTATCCAAATCCTCGTTTGAACCAATAACAATCAAGTAATCTTCAAATTTAACTGTATAAGTCGGTGAAGGGTTGATATTCATTTCTCCATTGTTCTTAACCGCGACAACATTGACACCATACTTACTTCTAATTCCAATGTCAATGAAATTCTTGCCAATCCATTCTTTCTTCGGTGTTATCTCTGCTATTGAATAATCATCAGTAAATTCAATATAATCAAAAATTTGATCACTAATTAGACTCTTAGCAAGTCTTACAGCAGAATCATTTTCTGGAATAATAGCTCTGTCTGCTCCAACTTTGAGTAAAATATTTCCGTGAAGCGTGTCCTTCGCTTTTGTAATAACTTTTTTTACTCCTAGTTTTTTACATACAACAGTTGAAAGAATTGATGCCTCAAAATTAGATGATATAGCAACTATAGCCACATCAAAATTCCCAACTCCTACAGAACTCAATGAGTTTTCTGTCAAATGTTCAATGTACACTGCATGAGTAACAATCCTACTCATTTCATCTACTGTATCTTCATTATTATCTATTAATAAAACTTCGTGACCTGTGTTAGATAATTCAATAGCACATGCTCTTCCAAATCTACCACAACCTACTACTACAAATTGTTTCATATTTAAACCTAACCTATTATAATATTTTCATGAGCTTCCTTATAAGCTTTTTTATTTTTAGAACTAGACAATGCAAAAAGTATAGTCAATGAACCTACCCTACCTATATACATTGTAACAATTATTAAAATCTTGGAAACGGTGTTGATACTAGGTGTTAAGCTTCTTGTCAAGCCAACTGTACCAAATGCGCTTACTACTTCGAACACGACATCCAAATACTTAGCTTTGTCAATAACTAAAATTGCAAATGTAACAAATATTACCCAAACCATTGATAAAGTTATAATAGCCAAAGCCTTTTTAACTTGCGAGAATCTAATCCTGCGATTGAATACTTCGACATCCTCTTGTCCTTTAATTTCACTTAAAGCAACAATAATTAATAATGCAAAAGTTGTAGTCTTAATACCTCCTGCCGTACCTGCTGGAGATCCTCCTATAAACATATTTAATATTGATAAAACACTTGAACTATCCAATAATTTTGATTGATCAATTGATGCAAATCCGGCAGTTCTTAATGTAATGGCTTGAAAAATAGAATTTGATATTTTATCTATAAACCCTAGATTTCCTATGGTAGCTGCGTTAGAAAATTCCATTACAAATATTAAAATCGAAGTTATCGAAAGCATCAAAATTGTAGTTGTAAGAACTATTTTTGAATGCAAGGAATATTTCTTAAAATTAAAACCATTATGAACAATATCAAGTATTACATTAAATCCTATTCCACCTAATACTATTAGAAGACCAATAACCATCAATATAAATACATGATTATTTATATCTATTAATGAATTAGGTCCTAAAATATCAAACCCTGCATTACAAAATGCTGATATCGCATGGAAAAAGCTATAAAAAACACCTTTTACACCATACATCGGAACAAATTTAATCATCAATAATAAAGCTCCAATAGTTTCAACAGTAAAAGTTGAAATTAAAATATACCTAATTAGTTTTACCATTCCCTGCATATCAATACTATTTGTTTGTTCTTTAATTATTAATCTGTCTTTTAAAGTAATTCTTCTTCCCATGACAAGTGCAATCAGAGTTGCAAATGTCATAAATCCAAGTCCGCCCATTTGAATTAAAATTATTATAATTATTTTTCCCAATACGCTCCATGCACTGAATGTAGCAACCGTAACTAATCCTGTTACACAAACTGCAGATGTCGCCGTAAATAAGCAATCTATGTACGGAATTTTTCCCATACTTTGACTGATAGGCAAAGATAAGAGCAAAGAGCCTGCAAAAATCAATAATAAAAAGCTTAAAATCAAAACTAATGGCGGATTATCTTCTAAATATCTTTTTAAACGTTTCATAAACAAATCATACTACAAATGAATTTAAAAGTAAAACAAAATATTAAAAATTTTACAAAAAAAGAGTTATTTATTTATTAAAACAAATAACTCTTAAGTAAATAAAACTTATAATAATTTAATTCCAAGTTTCTCACATTCATTAAGCATTTCCTTTGGCCAAATTGAAGATTGAACTTCTCCTATGTGAGCTTTTTGTAAAAAGAACATGCAAATTCTTGATTGTCCTATTCCTCCACCTATAGATTGTGGAAGTATATCATTAAGTAACATTTGATGATATTCTAGATTTTTTCTATCATTGTTTTGTTTTTTATCAAGTTGATATAATAATCTATCTTTGTCGACTCTTATTCCCATTGAACTCAATTCTAAGCAATTACCTAAAACTGGATTATAAACTAAAATGTCTCCATTTAAGCTCCAATCGTCATAATCTGGTGATCTGTCAGAATGTGATTTACCAGATTTTAGCAAATCTCCGATTCCTATTAAAAATACCGATCCATACTTTTTAGTAATTAAGTCTTCTCTCTCATCGGGAGTATTTTCCGGATACATATCCTCTAACTCTTCAGTAGTTACAAAAGTAATTTCATCAGCAAGTATTTTTTCATAACCGTCGTAAGAATTCATCAACATGGTTTGTGTATCTAAAAAACATTTATAAATATTTCGTACAGTTTCTTTTAAATATTCAACAGTCCTATCTTCTTTTGAGATTACTTTTTCCCAATCCCATTGATCCACATATAGCGAGTGAGTATTATCGCAAATTTCTGAAGGTCTAATAGCATTCATATCTGTGTAAATTCCTTCTCCAACAGAAATATCGTAATTTTTCAATGCGATTCTTTTCCATTTTGCCAGTGATTGAACAATTTCTAACCTACTCATTGATCCATCTTCTAAAAATTCAAAACCTACTGGTTTTTCGATTCCATTTAAGTTATCGTTAATTCCAGTATTAGCTCTAACGAATAATGGAGCTGATACTCTTGTCAAATTTAAAGTTTCAGACAATCTGTATTGAAAAAAATCTTTAATAATTTTTATCGCTTTTTGTGTTTCTAATAAATCTAAAGAAGATTTATATCCTTTTGGCACTTTTAATTCCATAAAACTCTCCTTTATTAAAAATTAACCATATTTTATTATTATATCAAATAAATGCAATATGTAAAATTTTTAATTTAAATATTGACCACGAAAAAAAGCACCTACATAAGATGCTTTTTGTATTATTTGTATTATTCTTCGTTTTCAACTGATTCTAAAGGTTTTTCAGAAACAGGTTCAGCTTCAACAGAAGATTGTTTTGTAGATTCTTCGTTATATTTATTTATAACTGCTGTTTCAATTTTTTCTCTTGCAGGAGAACTAATTGGATGAGCTATATCACGATATCTATCATTACCGATTCTTCTGCTTGGCATAGCTAAGAATAAGCCCTCTTCACCTTCTATAAGCTTTATATCATGAATAACTATTTCATCATCAAAAGTAACAGAAGCAATAGCTTTAAGCCTATTATCAGTATTTAACAATTTGATTCTAACATCTGTAATTTGCATAACCTCACCACCTTGTGCTTTATATATATAATTATACATCTAAAAAAGTCTTTTGTAAATAAATGTAAATATTCAACAAAACATTTATGCATAATATGTTTTATCGATATTTATATGTCGTATATATGCGAAAACTTTAAAGTGTTGAGTAAATATTTTTCAACTTTTCTCCAATTCTTCTAACACTTCGTTCTCTGACATATCTAAAAGCTTCTTCTACGGTAGAATTTTGATTATTTATTATTTTAAGTATTTTACTTACAAATTCATCATTGGTTTTAGCTTTAATAAGTTCTTTACCATCAGTGAACATATCTTCATATATTTTAATATCTCTGACCAATACTTTTATTTTGGATGCAAAAGCTTCCAGTAATACAATTCCTTCAGTTTCTTCTCTAGTCATAAACAAAAACAAATCACTTCCATGATAACAATCAACTAATTCTTGTTGCGAAATAAATCCTGGCATAATTACATTATCCGGCTTATTTTTAATTGATTTTTTAATTTGTGAAGTTATTAGTTTTGGATTTGTATATCCAAACCATATAAATTTATAATTTGGAAGTTTTCTGGCAACTTCAATGAAATCATCAAGTCCTTTTCTTTTCATTAAATGACCAACTGAGATTATTACTTTATCATCATCTTTTAAATGAAATTTGTCTCTGAATCTTTTTCTGCTATTTTCGTCACCCTTGAACTTATCAAGATCAATGCCATTTGATAAACTATAAATTTTTTTATTTATTCCATAACCCTCAAGTATATTTTTTGAATAATTGGATGGGGTAATAATAATATCCCCAAGATTGTAGCAACTTATAATCCATTTCTTAAAAAATCTACTCAAAAAATTCGCTCCACGAAAAGAATTTCTAAAATCTTCCATAGTAGAATGACCATAATAAATAACTTTTTTCCCTTGCTTTTTGGCTTTCTTCGCAAATTTCTTTGATTTTGGCATTATCGTATTTATATGAACAATATCATAATCGTCGTTTTCATCCGTTGTATAGTCAATATTATTTAATTTCAAAGCTTTTTCTTGATGTTCAATTGCTTGACCAACACCACTTTGTTTAACTAAATCATAATCTCCTTTATAAATTAAAATTTTCATTTATATCTTAAATCCTTAATATCAGTTTCTTAAAGAGCACTTCTAATCCTAAAGAATAAAGCGCTATTGACATTGGTTTCCCTAAAATAATTATCCAAAAATACTTTTTAAATGATATCTTTGTTGTTCCAGCAATATAACATAACATATCATCTGGAGCTATTGGGAAAAATATCAAAGCAGCAAATACATTATCGAATCTATTATTCTTAGTAAGAATTTTAATATATTTGTTATATGCTTTTTCTCCAAAAATAGCAATAATCAAAGGAGTACCGTATTTTCTACCTATGAAAAATACAATGATAGAACCTATGCAAATACTTATATAATTGTACACAAACCCCATCTTTGCTCCAAATAAAATTACTCCTCCTAGACAAGTTATTCCACCTGGAATAATTGGAATAATCACTTGCATAATCTGAAACAAAATAAATATGAATGCAGCAGATTTGCCAAATTGATTCATAAAATCTTGAAACTTATCAATATCCTTCAAAACTCCTGTTTTCCAGGCATATATCATCACAAAAATACTAATCAATATTCCTATAGCATTTAGGGTATGAATAATGATTTGAAACTTTTTATTATCAGTTTCTAATATCTTATTAAACAGATTTTGCATGGTTCTCAATTACCTTTAGATATATCTGTTCAATTTTACTAGCAAATGAATCTTCTGTGAAATTCTCATATACTAATTGTTTGCAATTATTACCCATTTCATCTCTTAGTTCTTTATTGTCCAAAATTTTATTCAAATATTCAATAAATTCATCTTTTGTAGAAAAACCAAATCCTGTTTTACCATCAATTAATACACCATCCAAGCAATCATCATGTCTACATATAATTGGTGTTTTACATGCCATTGACTCAATGAATGTCAATCCTTGTGTTTCAGATGTTGATGCCGATACGAAAACATCTGATTGGGAATAAAAGTTACCAACTTTTGAAGGATCAATCATGCCTGTAAAAATCAATCTATCTTTTATTATAGAGTTAGAGCAAATTTCTTTTAATTCCGAAAGAAAAGGACCAGCTCCAGCAATAATAAATACTATATCATCTCTTTTCATCTTTTCAAGATATTGTAGAATTTCAGTAATGTTTTTCTCTTTTCCAATTCTACCTAGAAATAATACGATATGTTTATCCTCTGAAATCTTATATCCTTTTCGAATATCAAAATCATCACATTCAGAAAGCTTCTGAACATTGATGCCTGTTGGTGCAACGTATATATCTTCTTTTATATTATAATCTTTCAGTAAATTATAAATTTTATTAGTTGGAACGACTACACCATCAGTCATTTTTATAATTTGCTTTGTAAATTGCTTTGCAAGTTCTTTACCTATTTTTTTATTCAATGAAAAATAGTGAGTGTAATCCTCATAAACAGTGTGATAAGTGTGCAATAGTGGAACATCTAAATCTTTAGCAATTTTTTTTGCTTGAATAAACATAGTAAATTCTGTTTGTGAATGAACTATATCAGGATTCCAGTCCATAATATCTTCATAAAACCTATTATATAATAACTTATTCATTCTAGCATCAGGGTAAAATTTGCCAGCCCCTAGAGATCCCATATAATAAATGTCCTTTTCTTGTTTTGAATTGAAACTATCTGAAAAAGTTAAAATCCTAACATCGTGTCCCAATCTATCCAAAGCTTTTTTTAAAGATTCAATAGATGTTACAACTCCATTTATTGTCGGTCTGTATGTATCTGTAGTTATTAATATTTTCATAAAACACCTTCCACCTAAAATTATAACATAAATGAAAGGTGTGTATTTGTTACAATAATATTACATTTTATGCAAATAAAAAAGGAATTATTACCTAATTCCTCTCATACATTACATATTAAATAATTTGTCAATTTTCTCCATCAAATTATTGTGAACTTCTTTATTTTCCTCCAAAAATTTTATAGTTTCATCTTCAACTTCTTTTAATCTATCATCAGATAGATTGTTCTTTCCATAAGGATACACCACTGTATTTTCTTTTTCAATGTGTTTTTGTAAATGTCTTCTGTATCCCATTAGATTTCCTATTACTTCAACAAAATTTTCATCCGATCTGTCTTTTTCGTATTCTTTAATACTTTGACCAAGGTCAAAAATTATACCTCTTGCTATTTCGTGTTCAACTAACATTCCATTCAAAACCATAACTTCACCAATTCTACCCAAATCTTCTTGCATCTTTTTAAACAATATTTCTTCTTCTTTTCTGTGGTGAAATTTATCTGCGTATTCTTTTAAAAGATAAATCAATAATTCGACAAATTCAACATTTATATTTTTGTTATTGATAAATTCAATTGACTTTTCTTTCATTAAATCTATTATTTTACTTATATTTTCGTGTTCTTTTTCTAAAACCAATATACTATCCATATTATCACTCCTTTTATACAATAATTATATTATAAAAGCGTAAAAAATATTGTAACATTCGTTACAATAAAAAACGGCGTTATAAAACGCCGACTATAATTAATTTTTAGTTCCTGGATAATCTGCCAAATTATTCATGTAGTATGTTAATGTGTACAAACTTTCATCAAGATGCACATTTTCCAACACAACATTTTTGGGTAATTTCAAATCCAATGAAGCAAAATTCCAAATACCTTTTATGCCACCATCAACTAGCTTATCGCAAACATCTTGAGCTACATCTGTTGGTAGGGCAATAACAGCTATTTCTGGTTTCTTTTCTTTTAGATACTCTTCAATTTTATCAATATCTTTGATTTCATAATCTGAAATTTTTGTACCTACCTTTTTTCCATGGTCAAATACATCAACAATATTAAAACCTGAAGATTTAAATCCTCTGTAGTTCATTATGGCTTTTCCAATATTTCCACAACCCAAAATAATTGCCTTGTAAGATTTGTTTATCCCCATAATTTTTTCTATTTCTGATTTTAATTCTTCGACATTGTATCCATATCCTTGTTGACCAAAACCACCGAAATGATTTAAATCTTGTCTAATTTGAGAAGCAGTTAAACCTGTAATGCTGCTCAATTCTTGACTTGATACTCTTATTATTCCCTTTTGCTCGATCATTCCTAAATATCTGTAATATTTTGGAAGTCTCTTAACAACAGCTAATGATACTCTTGCCCTTGCCATATTATCACTCCATTCATTGTTATTAATATAATTATATCAAAAAAATATTTTAATTTCAATAATTCTGAAATTAATTTGAATAACAAAAAATCAAGCAGACTTAGCTGCTTGATTTTTAAAATTATCCTATTAATTCTGATTTAGTTTGTCCAATTTTACCTTTTTTAATAACAAATACTGTAAATAAAACTACGAATATGAAACCTACAATATAACTTGCTAAGTATCCATCCATTCCTAATCTCTTATCAAGTGAGAATCCCAAATCAGCATGCGCAATATAACTTGAAACTATAAATGCATAAAACATTCCTGGTATCATTGTTATAAAGTAATTTTTCTTATTGATATATAAATATACTGTAATCAACATTAAAGCAAATACAGCTACCAATTGATTAGTAAAACCGAAGTATCTCCATAATAAGTTAAATCCATTTCCATTTGTCTTGGCAAAATAAAGAATCGCGATAGCAAAAACATAAATTAGTAAGCTTAACAAAATTCTATTTTTAACAGATTTTTGACTTATATTAAATTGTTCCCCTATCATTAAACGAAGCGATCTAAATGCAGTATCTCCACTTGTAATTGGTAATACGATTACTCCTATAATTGCAAACAAGCCACCAATTTTGCCCATAAAAGTTTTAGAAATTATACCAACCATTAAAGTAGCGTTAGTATCCAGTGCTGTACCTCTATTGAAAAGTACCATGGCACCTGAAGCCCAACACATAGCTATAAGTCCTTCTGCAATCATCATATTATAGAATGTTGATCTTCCTTCGTGTTCATTTTTAACAGTTCTAGAAATCAATGTAATTTGTGAACCGTGAAATCCTGAAAGTATACCACATGCAACAGTTATGAAAAAAACCGGAATAAAACTTTGACCAAGAGGGTGTTTACTTAATAAAACACCTTCTGTAATATTGTGCAAATTGACTCCACCATCTAGTAAAACTCCACCTAAAACTCCAATAGCACTTATTATCAAAATAGCACCAAAAACAGGGTAGATTCTACCAATGATTTTATCAATAGGAAAAAGAGTGGCTAATAAATAGTATATAAGAATAATTCCATAAACTACCCAAATTACACTTCCATTTACATCCATATTTAAAATATCATTAACAATCAAATCACCAGGAGTATAAATAAAAACTACTCCTACTAATAGCATAAGTATCCAAATAATAATATTATAAACTTTATTTGTTGTAGATCCCATATATTTTTTTATCATTTTAGGAACTTGAGCTCCTTCATTCCTCATAGACATCATACCTATGAAATAATCATGAGTTGCTCCTGCTAAAACACAACCTATTGGAATTGTAATAAAAGCTATTGGTCCAAATAAAATACCTTGAATTGGTCCCAAAATTGGTCCAGTTCCGGCTATGTTTAAAAGCTCAATAAGTTGATTTTTCCATTTTTTCATTTCTACAAAATCAACACCATCAGCAAGAGATGTAGCTGGTGTTATTCTGTCATCTGGTTGAAATACTTTTTCACAATACTTACCGTAAAAGTATCCACCAACGAATAAAATTATTATTCCAATTAAAAATAATATCATATTTTCCCCCTACAAAAATTGACTTTATAATACAAAACGATTCGAAATTCGTACCTAATCTTGCGTTTTGTTTATATATTTATATTATTTTAAATCAAATTAAATTGCAAGGTTTTTTATGAAATTACTAAAAAACAGCGATAAAATCGCTGTTTAATGTTCTTAAAATTTTCAATTTTTTTATAATTTAATATCATTTACATCTCGAAGTAACTGTTTTAAGCTTTCATTTAAAACTGGGTGAATAAAAAATGGCGCAAAATCATTCAAAGGTTCTAACACAAATTTCCTATCTTGAACATATGGATGAGGAATTTTTAAATCATCAGTATATATTATTTCATCATCACAAAATAGAATGTCGATATCTATAGTTCTAGGTCCCCATTTTTCGTGTCTTTCTCTGCCAAGATCCAACTCAATTTGTTGAGTTATTTTCAGCAAATCTTCAGGCTCTTCGTATGATTCTATTTCAACGGCACAATTTAGAAAATCTTCCTGATCAGTTTTCCCCCAAGCTTTTGTAGTGTACATTTCAGACACGTTTTTTAATTCAATACTTTTTGTATTTTTCAACTTATCAATAGCAGAATTTACATATTTTTGTTTATCACCAATGTTAGATCCTATTCCTAAAAAATACCTTCTTTTTTTTCTGTTAATGGTTACTTTAACAGTATCAAGCGGCAAATTTATTGGAGCCCATGGTTTTTTAATTTCTACAGTAAGTTCTTGTACAATTTTGTATTTTTCAAATATAAACTCAATCAATTTATAGGCAACTGTTTCTATTAAATCTATGGATTCTGAACGAAAATAATCGTAAATTTCTTTACTCAAAACTCCATAGTGTATTGAATCTTCTAAATTGTTAGAGGTTGCGCCTTTTTTCATGTTGTATCCCATTTTTAATGTAACCAAAAATTTTTGTCCCAATTCTTTTTCAGATTGAAATACTCCATGGTTAGCGTATATTTCCAAATCTTTTACTAAAAGGTAGTCCATTATTTTCCTTCTCTTTTTATAGCCAAAGCCATTCTCATAGCATCATAATTTTCTTTTACATTGTGAACTCTAAAAATTGAACATCCATTCATTACACCAATAGCAGTTGTTATTGCTGTTCCAAAATCTCTTTCAGTAGCTACATCTATTCCCATAGCTTTACCAATAAATCTTTTTCTACTCGTTCCCAATAAAACAGGATATCCCAAATCGACAAATTCTTTGATTCTGTTTACTACAGTTAAATCTTTTTCGTAATCAAGTGCAAAGCCAACTCCCGGATCTAATATAATTAATTCATCTTTAATACCAGATTTTTTTGCCAATTCAACAGATTCTAATGTTTCTCTGTTTAAATCACTCATTAAATCATTATAATTATTGTTATCTTTATTATGCATCAAAATCACAGGTATATCTAAGTCTTTTGCTGTTTTAGCCATTTCTGGATCTGATTTTAATCCCCACACATCATTAAGAATATCAGCTCCTTCTTTGACAACTTCTCTTAAAGTATTGGCCTTATAAGTGTCTAAAGAAATAGGAATATCGAAGTTTTCTCTGATCTTTCTTATTATAGGAATTACTCTTTCTAGTTCTTCTTCAGAAGATAACGGAGTAAATCCTGGTCTTGTAGATTCAGCGCCAATATCTATTATACTAGCTCCTTCATTTATCATATCTTCAACATGTTTAACAGCTCTGTCAACATCATTCCATTTTCCACCATCTGAAAAGGAATCTGGTGTGACATTTAAAATCCCCATTATATAGACATCGTTTTTAAAATCAAATTCTTTGTTTCTAATTAACATTTTGTATCCTTTCAATATATAACTGTTTTATTTTTCTTTTCTTCTGGCCAATTACAAATACTTCTAGCAGGACATCTGAAACACATCCTCGATAACTTGTCTGCTTTGTAGAAAATCTCTATAAATCTATCGTCATTTTCTTCATTAGTTCTATGATGTTTAATAGCATTTATTATTCGTTGCTTTGATTCATCATTAAAATCTAAATCTTTCAAAATTTCTTGTGCAATTTCTTGTGATAATATACTGTGATTAATCCCTGTATCTACTTCGTCAGCTCTTCCCAAATCATGCAATAGCGCTGTAACATATATTAAATCCTTATCAATATTCAGATTCTCTTCTAAGTTTATAATATAGCAGATTCTAGCTACATCCATAAGATGAGAAAAGTCGTGTTTACAAAAAACTCTTGTTTTCTCATCTTTTTCTATCTTATTTAATTTTTCATTAAATAATTTGTGCTTAAGGACGATATCCGTATTTTTCATTATAATCCCATTAATCTATAAGCTTCATTTTTTAAATCCAAATCTTCTTCAAAAGCTCCTCTTGCTGCTGAAGTCATAGTAGATGTTCCTGGTTTTTTAACTCCTCTCATGTTCATACACATGTGTTCAGCTTCAATAGTAACTAAACATCCTTTACAATTTAAATATTCCATTAAAGCATCGGCTATTTCAATATTCAAACGCTCTTGAAGTTGTGGTTTTTTCGAATAAACATCAACAGTTCTAGCTAATTTTGAAAGTCCAGCTACTCTCTTATTTGGAATGTAGGCAATGTTTACTTTTCCCCAAAATGGTAACAAATGATGTTCACACATTGAATAAAAAGGAATGTCTTTTTCAATTACCATATTGTCATCAACTATTTCAAATGATTTTGACAAATGCACTTTAGCATCTTGGTTCAAACCACTGAAAATTTCTTCATACATTCTAGCAACTCTTTGTGGTGTTTCTAAAAGTCCTTCTCTATTTGGATCTTCACCTATTGCTTCTATTATCATTGATACTGCTTGTTCTATTTTTTCTTTATCCATTTAAATCCCTCTCATTTATAAAAATATAAGAGCACTTAGGAGTGCTCTTCAAAAAAAGCATTATCCTTTTTCAAAGATAATGCCTCCACTAATTTGTATTTTCAGCGGAAGCGGCATTGATATCGCAATAACTTCGTTAATGGGCAACTCCCTATCCCATTACACTAAACGCATCAACCCTACTCTG
>NZ_JBKWZF010000031.1:0-17940 GCF_046991905.1 Finegoldia sp.
TTTGCGGACATTTAAGAAGATATAAAAAGATAGTCAAAAAGACATATATAATTTGAATGAAATTATAATATTAGGAGTTCTTATGAAAAAAAATTTATTAACTTTAGATGTTGCATTATCAAAAGAAATCAAATACATGCTAAAGGAAGAACACTATCTTCCAGGTGACAAACTGCCTTCGGAACGAAAGCTGGCAGAGCTGTTTCATGTACAACGCTTAACTGTTCGTGGAGCCTTGAATCTGTTACTTCAAGATAAAACAATTATCTCAAAACCACGAAGTGGTTATTACGTAGCGCCTAAACGCATTTTACAATCCATTCGTAATTTTTCCTTACATTCAGAGGAAGATAGCGAACAATTAACTTACGAATTATATGATTTCAAAAAAATAGAAGCAGATAACTATCTTGCAAGCGAAATGTTACTTCCTGAAAAATCGAAAATATACAAAATTGTTTGGCTTTATTCAGATGGTACTCAACTAATTTGTATCAATACAACTTATATTCCTGAATATATCTATCCAGATCTCACCCAACAAATTGCTGCTTCTGCTCCTGCAATTGATTTGATTACAAACAATTGTCAAATAACCTTGGCAAAATCGAATCAAAAAGTCACCTTACTTTACGCAGACACAAAGACTGCTCAAATTTTAAATATTCCTGTTGATAGCCCTTTAATGAAATACAAAGGGCTCATGTATGATAAACAAGGACATCTTGCAGTCTTTTTTGAAAATAATATGCTAATTGATCGTTTTGGTTTTATCAGGGAGGTAGTTTTATGAGCAATGATGATGTATTAGCCGCACAAATAAAATCTAGTATCATTACAAAAATTAAAACACAGGAATATCTTCCTGGGGAGTTGCTTCCTAGCGAACGGGATTTTGCAACAATGTATAGTGTAAGTCGGTATTTGATTCATGACATCTTTGACGAATTAATTAGCCAACATTACTTAATTCGCGTTCACGGAAAGGGAACTTTTGTCCGCAAACCCGAACAAAATCGAGTTGCTTTAGGAGTACTAAATGAATCAAAAAATGCCAGCTTTACCTCTTTAGTTCGTAACTTTGGTATTGAAATTTCCAATAAATGCTTAGGCACAGGTATAATCAAAAACAGAAAATACTTTGCAGATAAACTTGGACTTTCTGAAGAAGATGAAATATACGGTATTCATCGAATTCGTCTTGGAAACAAGGAACCTCTTGCAATTGAGTTTACCTATGTTCCTCTTCATTTTTTTTCAGATATCGATAATTACAATTTTGAGCACATATCGCTTTATGATTATATGAAATCCAAAAATCATTTGCCTGTAAAATTTAATGAGACAATGATGATGGTAGAAGCTGGCGAAAAACTTCAAAAGCACCTTCATCTTCCAAGTGCCACCTCTATCGTCAACTATATTGAATTCATAGGATACGATGAAAATGGTAATTTAGTTGAATATACAGAAAGTTATTCACGCCCTGATAAACTTGAAGTGCGCTTTGTCACAAATGATATCTAAATTCACTTTAATTTTACCATTTAGTATGTGTATGCACCATAAACAAAACAAGATAGAATATACACAAAATAATACTTTTGTTAGGGGCGGGGAAAATTGACCACCTAAAGTCGCTTAGAATTAACCATTTTTAGTCGGATAGGCAAGCTTTTCCTTGAGATTTTCTTCACGCTTGTCATCGAATACAGCAGAAGCATTGTTTAGGGTGTCTTAATTTATGAGACCATTATAGTACTCAATATAACAAAAATAAGGACAGCTTTTTAGAACCTCATTAGTTCAAAAAACTGTCCTTATTTTACATCCTATCGTTTTTTATCTTTTATGTTTTCTTTTCTGTATTTGTGCGGTGTCATTCCGTAACGTTTCTTAAATTGCCTGAAAAATATCTTTGATTCTCATACCCGACAATCCAGGGCTATTTCTTCAATCGAAAGCTTTGTATCGCGATTATGTGATTGAAGAAGCCATTTTCTTCTCCGATGCAAGCTCGAGAAGGGACGGCGTCTGCTTCAGTTCACGAATAAACCGATCAGTACAATCAGCACTTTTTTGTGTTTTCAGGCCAGAACCACTTTCAGACTGCCCTCAAAAAACAGTTTGGTATAACTCCAAACGAATACAGGCGCAAGCGGTCATAAACCGTCCTGCGCCTGATGATGTCACCATGATCGGATTCGATGATCTGCCGATTGCAGATTCTTTATATATCACATTTCTTATACTTCTCTTAAGTGCTGCTTGATCCTTGCAGTAAGTTTTCCATCCACATTATCGATCAGGATCGTATCTCCGCTGCCAACATTTCCTTCCAGAATCAGTTTAGCTGCCTCGGTTTCAACATTCTTCTGAAGATATCTCTTCAATGGTCTTGCACCATAGGTCGGATCATATCCACCTTCCACTACAAGCTGTTTGGCTGCTTCGGTAAGCTCGATCCTCAGTTCTTTATCTGCAAGCCGTTTATTGATATCATTGACAAGCAGGCTGATGATAGAGTAGACATTGTCTTTCGTCAGCGGACGGAACATAATCGTCTCATCCAGACGGTTCAGAAATTCCGGTCTGAAATGTGCTCTCAGATCATTCATGACCATCGCCTCTGCCTCTGGTTTGATATCGCCATTTTCATCGATACCATCCAGCAGATAAGAAGATCCGATGTTCGATGTCATAATCAGGATCGTATTCTTGAAATCAACGGTACGTCCCTGCGAGTCCGTGATACGTCCGTCATCCAGTACCTGCAGAAGTACGTTAAATACATCCGGATGTGCTTTTTCTACTTCATCGAAAAGCACTACGGAATACGGTTTTCTGCGAACGGCTTCCGTAAGCTGACCGCCCTCATCATATCCGACATATCCCGGAGGCGCTCCGATCAGACGGGACACGGAATATTTCTCCATGTACTCACTCATATCGATACGCACCATATTGTTCTCATCATCAAACAGATTCTCGGCAAGTGCTTTTGCAAGCTCTGTCTTACCTACACCTGTAGGTCCAAGAAAGAGGAAGGAACCAATCGGCTTAGTCGGATCTTTGATTCCTGCTTTGGAACGGATGATTGCATCGGTTACTTTCGTAACGCCTTCGTCCTGTCCGATGACACGTTTGTGAAGTTCATCTGCAAGGTGCAGTGTCTTGCTTCTCTCGCTTTCGTTTAATTTTGCAACCGGAATACCAGTCCAGCGGGAAATAATCTTGGCAATCTCATCATCGGTAACACTTTCATGAACCAGTGACAGATCTTCATCTTTTACCTTTGCTTCCTCTTCTTCCAGCTGTTTCTGCAACTGTGGAAGACGTCCGTACTGAAGCTCTGCTGCCTTGTTCAGATCATAGCTCCTCTGAGCTGCTTCGATTTCACGGTTCAGCTGTTCAATCTGCTCACGGATCTTCTGTACATGTTCAACAGAATGTTTTTCGTTATCCCACTGTGCTTTCTGCTTTGCGAATTTTTCCCGTTCTTCGGCAAGTTCTTCCTGCAGTTTCTGCAGTCTTTCCTTGCTCAGCCGGTCATCCTCTTTCTTCAAAGCAGCTTCTTCAATCTCCAGCTGCATGATCTTACGGTTCAGTTCATCCAGCTCTGTCGGCATAGAATCCAGCTCTGTCTTAATGGATGCACATGCTTCATCAACCAGGTCGATTGCCTTATCCGGAAGGAAACGGTCTGAAATATAACGGTTACTCAGAGTAACCGCCGCAACCAGTGCGCTGTCTGTGATCTTGACACCATGGAATACTTCATAACGCTCTTTCAATCCACGAAGGATAGAAATGGCATCCTCAACTGAAGGCTCATCCACCATAACCGGCTGGAAACGACGTTCCAGAGCGGCATCCTTTTCAATATACTGGCGATACTCATCCAGAGTTGTCGCACCGATACAATGCAGCTCACCACGGGCAAGCATTGGTTTTAACATATTTCCGGCGTCCATTGCACCGTCTGCTTTCCGGCACCTACAATGGTATGCAGCTCATCGATAAACAGAATGATGTTTCCATCACTGTTCTTGACTTCTTCCAAAACTGCTTTCAGACGCTCTTCAAATTCACCACGATACTTGGCACCTGCAACCAGTGCTCCCATATCCAATGCAAATACTTTTTTATCTTTCAAAGCTTCCGGTACATCACCACGCACGATACGCTGTGCCAGACCTTCTACTGCTGCTGTCTTACCTACACCAGGTTCACCGATCAGAACCGGGTTGTTCTTTGTCTTACGTGACAGGATACGGATCACATTCCGGATCTCTGCATCACGTCCGATGACCGGATCCAGCTTCTGCTCCCTGGCTTTTTCTACCAGATCTTCCCCGTATTTGTTCAAGGTATCATAAGTAGCTTCCGGATTATCACTGGTTACTCGCTGATTACCTCTTACCGAAGAAAGTACTTGAAGGAAGCTTTCCCTTGTGATTCCAAGTTCCTTCATCATACCTTTGATCTCACGGTTCGCATATTTCAGAAGTGCGAGGAACAGATGCTCAACCGATACATATTCATCACCCATCTGCTTTGCCTCATCCTCGCCATGGATCAGCACATTATTCAGATTCTGACCAATATACATCTGACCGCCCTGTACCTTCGGACGCTTCCGTAAAAGCTCTTCCACACGGTTCATCATCGTCTCTTTTGTAATGCCCATCTTCTCAATCAGCTTGAGAATCAGGCTGTCATCTATTGTAAGCAAAGAATACAGAAGATGTTCCTGTTCAATTTCCTGGTTGCCATAATCTGCCGCAATCTTTTCAAGGTTCTGTACTGCTGCCATAGAACTTTGTGTAAATTTATTGATATTCATAACATGAGTCCCTCCTTTGCCTTGCTATCTTTGTTCTACTCGAACTATAGCACTTGTTATTAGCACTGTCAATAGTCGAGTGCTAAATCTATATAAATTTTTACTTCCCTGTCAAATCATCGAACTCATTTTCTGAGTCCCATCTATATGAAACGCCCCGGATCCTTTATCTTCCTCCGGCAGCGGCTTTCTTATATTCCATCAGTTTCTGTCTTGCTTCTGCATTTAAATGTTTCGGAACCTGAATTTGTACCGTTACATACTGATCACCATGGACATTTGCATCCTTCATGGAAACGATTCCTTTTCCTCTTAAACGAATCTTGCTTCCTGACTGGGTTCCTTCTTTGATTTTGCACATCACATCACCATACAGGGTATGCACCCTTGCTTCTCCACCAAACACAGCAGTTGTATAAGGAATGCTGACCGTTGTATAAACATCCATACCTTTTCGTTCATATCCGGCTTTCGGCTGAACAGTTACTTTCAGAAGAAGATCTCCTGCCCCACCTTTTCCGGTTCCCGGCATTCCTTTTCCACGAAGTCTTATACTCTTTCCACTGTCAATTCCTGCCGGAATATGCACCTCAAGTGTCTGCGCCTTTCCGCTCTGATCCTGCAGAGTAATTCTTTTATCACATCCAAATGCTGCCTCATCAAATGTAACAGATACACTGGCATTCAGATCCTGTCCTTTCTGATCAAAGCCTGCTGACCCGTGGTTACCAAATCCTCCGAAGCCACCAAATCCGGATCCATCGTCATAGAAACTGCTTCTGTGAAACCCATGACCTCCGAAACCATCTGTGCTTTTACTGCTGCTTCCATGGAATATATCTTTAAACATATCTCCGAAAATATCATCTGCATTTCCTGTAAAATGATACTCCTGATATCCTCCAGGACCACTTTTGAATCCCTGGAAACCATTTCCAAATCCACTGCCCTGATAGCTGCCTCCTGCAGACTGGTCAAATGCAGCGTGTCCGAACTGATCGTACATCTTCTTCTTTTCCGGATCACTCAGTACCGAATAAGCTTCTGTTACTTCTTTGAATTTCTTTTCTGCATCCGGATTTCCGGCATTGGTATCCGGATGATACTTCTTCGCCAGCTTCCGGTAAGCTTTTTTGATTGTCTTCTCATCTGCATTCTTTGCTACTCCGAGCACCTCGTAGTAATCCCGCTTTGCTGCCATGCTCTGTCACCTCCTGCCTGTAAAACACCCCGGAGATTGCTCTCCGGGGGAAATTTATCTTCTATATTAACCTTCAATTGTGATATATTTCTTCTCTTCTACCGCTGGTTTTGCTTCTTTTTTCGGAACAAAGAGTTTCAGAATACCATGTTTAAATTCTGCTTTGATATCTTCTTCTGTGATATCTTCACCAACATAGTAACTTCTTTGACATGCTCCTGCGTAACGTTCACGGCGGATATACCTGCCGGTTTCTTTCTCCTGTTCATCCTGATCAAGACCTTTCGCTGCACTGACTGTCAGATAACCATCTTTCAATTCTGCAGTAACTTCATCTTTCTTGAACCCTGGAAGATCAATCTCAAGTTCATATCCATCTTTCATTTCCTTGATATCTGTCTTCATCAGATTATTCGCATGATGTCCATAGAGCTTCTTTTCTGCTCTGTTCTCTGCTTTATCTGCATATCCGTAAAACGGAAATCCAAACCAATCATCATCAAATAAATTATTATTAAAAATACTAGGCATTAACATAAGTCCTGTCTCCTTTCAAACACTCATAATACGTTCGGAACACTTTCTGGCGAACCTTTCTTTTCGTTCCCCTTCCTTTGTTCTATCTGTACTATAGCACGCGTTATTAGCACTGTCAAGAGGTGAGTGCTAATTTTTTGAGATTTTTTTTGCAAACCCTTTAAAATCAATGGTTTGCAGTATCTTATTTCTTTTGAAATTGTGATTTTTTCTGTTTTGACACCAATTTGACACCAATTTCTCTTTTTGTGGTGTCAAGCATTTAACACCATACTATCTAGTCTTGCAATCTCATTTTCAATCCTTGTCAGCTCTCCAATATGGTTATACACTTCCATTGTTACATCTATATGAGCGTGTCCCATAATATATTGAAGAACTTTTACATCCATACGGCACTCTGCCATTCTGGTACAAGCTGTGTGACGCATTACATGAGCTGAAAACTTTGGTAACAGCTCTGCTTTCCTATGCTCTTTTTTTGCTCTCTCTACTTCGGTTTTGTTATATGCGTCTACAATGTTGTATAAAACACTATTTACGCCATTCGGCATAAGCGGTCTGCCCGATTTTGCTGTAAAGACAAACCCCGAATACCCGTCCACCTCAATGCTCTTATCCTTTGCAAGCATAAAATTGATTTTCCTTTGTTCCTCAAAGGCTTTTGCAACTTCTTGTGTCATAGGTATAATACGAATACCCGACTCCGTTTTTGGTGTAGAGATATGGAACTTGCAACCGTCGCCTAAATTCTTATAAATGAGCTGGTGGTCTACATTAACCGTTTTTGCCTTGATGTTTATATCTTTCCATGTAAGACCAATAAGCTCCCCACACCTTAACCCCGTACCAATCATTATGGTAAACATAGGATAATATGTGTTATAGACATTGCTCTGTTTTACAAACTCCATAAACTTTTCTTGTTGAGAAACTGTTAAGGCTTCTTTTTCCTCTGCTGTTTTTCCATAATCACTAATGGAACTTTTTGCAGGGTTCTTTCGGATAATATCATCATCAACAGCCATTTCTAATGCAGGATAAAGCAGGTTGTGAATATACTTGATTGTAGAATAAGCATATCCAGCTTTGGAAAGTTTCGCATAATACGCTTTAATATGTGAGGGTAAAAGCTGAACAACTTTAATATTTCCAATCTCGTCTTTTACTCTGTTTTCCCAAGCACGAACATAACTAACTCTTGTAGTATCAGCCAGCTCACGAGTTTCCATATAACGCTCAAATAACGTGTTGAGCGTCATTTTTTTGATTGCTCCGTCTGTCAATATGTTATCTTCCATATCTTTTGCAATCTGCTTCTCTTTTTCTCGAAGCTCTGGTAAATCTTGTGCATAGACTGTCAATCTCTTGCCTGTTCTTACATCTGTATAACGATAACTGTATCTTCCATCATTACGCCAGTTTTCGCCCTCTCTTAATTTTCTTCCTTTTGGGTCTTTTCTACTAATTGCCATGAGAACCATTCCTTTCTGAAAAAGCCTCTTTTCTTGTTCTCACAGCGTGCTTTGTCCTTTCTTATTATACTACACACGCCAGAGAACATAAATAGAAAATCGCTCTATTCTTCCAAATATAACAAGTATTTCTTGACTTTTTCTATGGAATAAAGAACCCTGCGACCTATCACAATTTTTGCTCCTGCCTGCTCGCCAATCTTTCTTGCAGTAGCACGACCACAAGATAACATAGCAGACAGTCCCTCTATATCAACAGCAATCGGCTGTTCCGTTGCTCTTATCTTCGTTTTATTCATATTCCAACACCTTACCTCGCTGGAACATCACATCATTTAACACATCAGTATTTAACATAATGTAACACCCCCTTTACTGTGTGTCTATTTATAAGTTACATAAGCAGACAGACGGCTTTGGAAAGCTCCATTAGTATCTCAACTATTCCCATTCTTGTGGGCAGAACCGCACCATGCGGACGTATCATTATTCTGTGAGGATAGGTCGTGGCAAAACGACTTTTCCAACAGTCGCTCTCGGATCACTGCGTGGGTCGCTCGCTTTCTTTTTGAAAAGGTCGTGGCGTACAGTCCCCGTGGCTCGCTATCTCACAAACGTATCTGTCTGCTTTATTCAGTTGTCAAAGAGCTGTGGCGAAAGCGTGTTGCTTTCATGTAAAAGCAGGGCAGAGCAGGAAAGAGGGGGACATTAAACCATGCTCTGCTAAAAACTGCTTATTCTTCTTCGATTTCTAAGGCAATATCAAACCCTAAAATCATTTTGATAAGTGCTTCTCGGATAAGTCCCTTTAACTCCATATCTACAACAATATAGACATTGCCGTATTCATCATAGAGTGGACGCAAACAGCACTTTGATATGTACGGGTCATAAAATGCCAGTATTTTTTCAATCGCTTTTTCGTCCCCGTCCATTGCTTGCGAAAGCAAATAGTAGGACGGCTTCTTAAATGTTTGCTTCATTTTACTGCTTCTCCTTTAGTATTTTTTTCATAGTTTCCAAAGCATGATGTCGGTTTCTAAATACACCGCTTTGCGTAATCTTTTGTAAGTTGGCAATTTCACTTTCTGTCATTTCCAAGAAGTAATACATTAACAGAGTATTTCTCTTTCTTTCTGGAAGTTTTTTCAAGGCTTCTGCCAGCTCATCATCAAGGACACGAATATCAATGCCACATACTGAAAAGATTGTATAATCTGTTTCGTAGTCATCCCACACAGCAAAATTTTCAACGAAAATTTCTGGAAGTTCACAGAATGGAATTTCTTTATCTTTTCGTCGTTTCAATCCTTGTTGGTAGTCCTTTACAATATGACGGACAACTTTCTTCAAACAACTTTCAAAGCGACATTGAACTGTTTTCTGGAAGTCAGACGGTTTCATCAATCTCACCCCCTTTCCACTATGATTTGAAAAGTGTTTATCCCTCTTTCCGCACCATATAGGGAATGAAAGGTGTGATTTAATGACCTCTTTTGAAAAATTTTTAAATTTTTTTCGGGTATGAAAAAAGCCCGCACAAAACATATAGTCTGTACGAGCCTTTAAAGCTAAAACATATTCAATTTTTAATAGTGTGCTATTAGGTGGAATTTGATTGCAAAGAATTGTACTTAAAGCTTTCCATAATGCAAGCCCCCTTAAAGCACCGTATCAATGTTGGCATGGTTTTCAAATTACTCTGAAAAATTATGAACTGTTCCTTTTGGAAATGTAATGGTCAGTCTTGTATATTCTTTTTCCGTAGAAGCAATATCCAATTTCAAGCCCAACCTATCGCATAATTTTTTCGATAGATACAGTCCCATACCCGTTGCATTTGCCTTGTTTCTATTTGAACCCGTAAAACCTTTTTCAAATACACGGGATAAATCAGACGCTTTTATTCCACAACCATTATCTTCAATCACAAACAATATATTTGTACCATTGTCTTGACTGTATATCGTCAGTTTATTTTCTTGCTTATCAAAATACTTAATCGCATTTTGCACGATTTGAGATAGAATGAATGTCAGCCATTTTTCATCAGTATAAATGACATTTTCTATGTCATGGATATTGATAATTGTTTTTCTTTCCATAAGCGAATGACGGAATTTCAGAATGACATTATGTATCACTTCGTCTAACTGCAACTGTTTTACAAAATAGTCCTTTTCCGTATTTTCGCTTCTTGCATAGTAGAGCATTTGTTCCACTAACTGAAATATTTTGTCTGTTTCTTTTTTTAATGTGTAATTTTTTGTATTGTCAAACGTCAAAGACAATGCTCCTATCGGTATTTTAATTTCATGGACGAAACTTTCCACATATTCTTGATAGTCCTGCTTTTCCTCTGTGATTTTGCCGATTTCATCATTCATAGATTTGCAGGCTTTTTTTAGTGCGTAGCAATAGGCTTTATTTTGAAATTCTTTTGGCTTTGGTAAAACGTCTGCAATATAATAGGTTTCTTCCAGTCCGTCTACTAAATCAATAATATGTTGTGAAACGTTACGTTTCTTCCGATACAAACACCATTGAAAAAGCCCTTGTATGCTGATGAACAGAATTACCAACGATACAACAAACAGCGTATCTACACCGTAGAAAATCAAGAGAAATGCTACTACGGCAAGAAAGAAAAGCTGAAACAATATCTCTGTTATTTTTTCTTCTAAGAATGTAAAAAAACTCACAGTTTCCAACCCTTTCCTCGTATATTTTCCAATAAATGAATAATACCGATTTCTTTCATTTTCTTTTTTAGACGGGTCATATTAACCAATAATACATTTTCGTCTATATAATATTTGTCATTCCACAGCTTTTCCAATAGTTCTTCTTTGCTAATAACTTTATCTTCGTTCATAAAGAAGTAGTACAAAATACGAAATTCATTTCTTGTCAGTTCAATGCTTTGCTCTTGATACTTCAAAATGGATAAATGTAAATCAAGGGTACAATCTTTTTTGACAAGCTCACGGAAATTATTCGGGTTTGACAACTGCAATGCACGCTTGATCTTCTCAAGAAGAATAAGCGTGTCATACGGCTTTGTTATGAAGTCAATCCCACCCACTTGAATACTTTTCAATTCGTCAGCATTTGTATCTCTGCTTGTTACAAAGATAATCGGTACTGGCATGACTTGTTTTATTTTCCTGCATACTTCATAGCCATTCTCATACGGCAGGTTAATATCAAGCAGAACCAGTTCTATGGAATATTGCTTTAATTCATCTGTCAGGTTTCCAAAGTCAGTCAATAAAACTGTTTCATATCCTTGTGTGTTCAATAATTTAGAAAGCTCCAAACGAGTGATTTCATCATCTTCGATAATTGCTATTCTCATTTCAACACCCCCTTGATTTATCATTATAATAATTTCACAGTAGGAGAGCTAGAAAAGTCTAACTCTCCTCGTTGATATTTCGTTTAAAACCAATATACGTTGCAATCCAGTAAATACTATAAATTAGGAAGAAGATAATTAAATTCAAGCCAAAGTAGATTAGATAAAGGTGTTTATCTCCCAAAATTTGTTGATACACATTATTCAATGACGACATCATCACAAAAGAACATAATATTGCTGATATTGCAGGGACACAAAATAATATCAATAATTGTTTTCTGATTGTCTTAAATAGCGACTTATCATTTATTCCTAATCTTCGCAAGGTCAAGTAGCGATATTTGTATTTAGTAGAGTCGCTCAATGATTGAACTGCCAAAATTGTCCCTACTGCGGAAATCAAGATAAATGCAATGTACATAAACAGACTGGCTACTATTGCAACCATTGCTTTTTGTTGTTCTATTTCTGCACCTCTTACATTTACTCTATACGATTCGTCATTTATTTCTCCATTTTTATCAACCTTTACTAATTGATGTTGCATATCTTCTTTTATCTTGTTTTCTAATTCTGCATCTGTTTCTTCTTTTGTATCTATAATCAAATGATTTTCTGATACTTCAAGTCCTTGAACATATTTATCTGGAAGTACAACAACAAATCTGCCAGTATTAGTTATAGAGTTCCAATAAGACTTAGTGTCATATCCTTTTAATTTCAAATTTTTATTTGCTACTGTTATAGTTTCAATGTCTTTGTTATCTTCAACCTCATATGCAAACTTGCTATTTGTAACTATATAGTATTCGTTATCATTTAAAGAAAGCAACGGCATCTTTCTTAATTCTAGTAACCTATTATAATCACTTAACTTCAAGACTGGGTCAAAATCATAATATTCTGATTGGAAGAAATTTTGTACCTGATGATTCGGCTCTTTATAAATGTCGTACTCAATGGTATTATCAATCGTATATTCTTCTTCAATTACTCGAATATATTCATCAAATACCTGCTTATCATCAAAGAGTTGTACATCATATGGTGCATTTAAATTCACGCTGATATCATACGAAGCTTTGTTGATACTAGAATAATTCAGAGCCAGCAGTGAAGTTAAAATCAACATAGACAATGTACCAAATGTGAAGCTCATTGTTCTTGCTTTAGAAGCAAATGTTCTTGCTACAAACAGATTGTCATTTTGATATTTCATTTTTTTATTCTTTAACAAAACAGTCAAGAACATATCTGCACAAGTTGTAGATATACCATAAATGCTGATAATCAACATGATTACGCTCACCATCAAATAGGTAAGTGTTTCTTGCTTATTAAAATTATCCATAGTACAACGTGAATTCCAGAGAAAAAGAGAAATCGCACCAAGAATAATACTTAAAACAAAAATGACATTTCTTTTTTTACTGTCACGGAACATTTTCTTTTCATTTTGTTTATCAAAGTAAAGAAAATCACGTATCGTCATTTTACTTATTCTTCTTAATAGATTAAGTAAAACCAAAACATAAATAGTTAAAAAACAAATTATCAATAGTCCAATAGAAACAAAATTCAAAGAAATAAAGAGAGTTTTTGGAATACCCAGTAAGTTTACAATTACTAACGACACAAACTGGCTGAATAAAAAGCCAATAGGAATAGCTAATACAAATGCTAAAATTCCCAACAGTATATTTTCAATTATAACTAAGTGGGCAATTTCTTTTTTCTTAATGCCAAGAAGCATATATGTTCCTAATTCTTTACTTCTTTTTTCAAACATAAATTTCGTTGTATAGTTGATCAAAAAGCATATCACAAAAATAATAAGGATATTTACAGCGAACAATGAATTCTTAAATGCATCCATACTGGAACATAACTTTACAATTTCATCAGAGCTTGCCACCAAATTAAAAGCAAATATAAGAGAAACGGATGCAGTAACGGTTATCAGATAAATCAAATAATCTTTAATATTTCTTTTTGTATTTCTATACGCTAACTTACCTAACATTTCCCACTTCACCTCCAAGCAAGGTTAATATATCCAGTATTTCATTGAAGAAATCTTTTCTGCTTTTTTCCCCTCTGAAAATTTCATTGAATATTTTACCGTCTTTCAAGAACAAAATACGTTCACAGAAAGACGCACTAAACGGGTCATGTGTTACCATTAAAATAGTAGCCTGCATTTTCTTGTTGATTTCAGACATTGTTTCCAGTAATAATCTGGAAGCTTTTGAGTCCAAAGCTCCCGTCGGTTCATCAGCTAATATCAGTTTCGGTTCATTGATTAAGGCTCTTGCACAAGCACAACGCTGTTTTTGTCCGCCAGAAACTTCATAAGGAAATTTCGATAAAATATCACGAATACCCAATTTATCAGCGATAGCATGAACTCGTTTGTCAATATCAGCAGGGTTCTGTTTGTTGATTACCAATGACAAAGAAATGTTTTCTTCAATCGTTAAAGTATCTAAAAGGTTGAAATCTTGAAAAATGAACCCTAGATTTTCACGTCTGAAATCAGCAAAATCTTTATCCTTGATTTTTGTAATATCTTGATTATTGACTGTAATGTGTCCACTGGTTACAGTATCAATCGTAGAGATACAGTTTAATAGGGTAGTCTTTCCAGAACCACTAGCTCCCATGATTGCGACAAATTCGCCCTTGTCTACATACATAGAAATACCGTCTACTGCCTTTGTGATATTTCCAGAATTACCCCCATAGTATTTTTTTACTTGCTCTAAATTTAAAATGTGTTCCATTAAAAATCGCTCCTTTCTTCCTGCCACATTTATTTGTTTTGGAATACAATTAAATTATAGCAAGGGCAGTATTCAATTACACTTACAGTTTTGAAAGTAAACAGAGAGTAAAAGAGCCGTGATAATGCAGATCACAATTCTGTGAAGCATTTCCACGACCCTTTTATTATAATTTTACCTTTGTCTTTTTCGTAATGGTATAAATGTATTCCTCTGGTGTAGGGCGTTTATTTCCAAAATACTTTTTGAAATTTGCCTGCACTTCTGGGTCGGTGCTGTTAATAGCTTCATCAATCGTAGCTTCTATATCCGCCCGAACATCAGCCAATGATACACCGCCAGCCTTTGCACCAGCTTTCAATGCCTTTTTTATATCTCTTTTGTTCAGTCCTATCATATTCATACCTCAATTCTACTTTTTAAAGCTAATAAGTTTTCCGTTGTATTTTACAATGATGAATATGATATAAAACACTCCTACAACAATCAAAATAAGACCTATGTAATAGCCTAATTCAGAATGAGAGATTAAATTGATAATCGGCATAACAAGAATACCAATACTAACCAGTAAAGTGCCTATTCCTATTTTTTTTGTAAACACCTTTTTATCTTTAGGGTCAAGTTGTGTATAATGATAACCATGTAATAAAGTAATATTCTCTTTTATTCCTATTTGATAAGATGTAAAAAGTAAAAACAATCCTATAACTATTTCAACAATCAATTCCTCTAATTCCATAATCGTTCTCTCCTTTAATCAAAATAAAATAATTCTTCAAATTTTTTATCTAAAGCTATACAAAGCACTAATGCCAATTTTGCTGTTGGATTAAATTGTCCAGTTTCAATAGAACTAATTGTATTCCGAGAAACCCCGACTAGTTCAGCTAATTCTGTTTGTGATAATTTTTTTTCTTTTCGTACAGTTTTTAATCTGTTTCGCAAAATTAAATGTTCGTCCATTCTATAAACCTATCATTAAAAATTTATAAAAGTAATACCCCATAAATAGAAGAAAGAATAAAGCAATAACAAATTTGGATTTATTTTTTGAAATATGTGCTTCATAACCCATAGAGCCAAATGCCACAGACCCAATAATTGTCATTATGTCATAGTAAGGTTCTTTACAAACTGCTTTAATGAAAAGAATTAAAATGCAGATAAATAAAACAAACATTAAGCCAAAAGATTTCCCTTGAAGTTTAATATGTTTTTCGTATTCATCAAGATATAGATTCTCTTTTTTGTTTTGTGATAGTATTTTTTCTTTATCCATTATATAACGCTCCTTTCAAATAATACCAAGTACACTTGTCATTTATATTATAGCATTCGGTCATTACAAGTCAATATTTTTGCACAGTTTTCTTGTCGTTTTGTAAAAGCGTGCAAATCTGATAGGAAATGCACGCTATATCATTTATCCTACAATCTTCCAGTTACTATCCTTATGTAGCACAAGCTCATACTGCGATACCTGCGTCGCTTTTGTCTGATTATCAATGAATTTTACCGCAACCTTGACTTTCACATTGTCGCCGTCCTTTATAAAGATAGGGTTTACCAGTTCAGAATAAATGTAGTCCCTGCCGATAGGTTCAATCACATTTCCCAATACATAGTAAGCAAGCTCTTTTTCCGTCGCTGTTGGGTACAGCTTAAAGAATGTTTCCAGAAATGCGGTAGCGTCGTTTACAGTATCAGCGTCTACACTTGCGTCTGCTTCTGGTGTCTTAGGCTCATAGTCTGATTTTTCGATTGCTGGTGCAAGGGTAGGGTTCTGAACGATTACCATATCCCCGTCAGCGTCTATATGGACTTTTACGGTATAGGTTGCTTTCACATTGCTTGTCTTTTCTCCCTCTTTTATCTGCTGATCTACTTCGTAGGTAGCAGAAAAAGTGTTCGTTCCCGATTGTTCGATACTCCATACAATCACATTTGTAGCTGTGGAGCTGGTCGGTATATCCGTTCTGATTGTATCAACATTCAAGTCCTGCAATTCCTTTGTCAGATAACCGCTGATTGCCTGCGTCCTTGCTTCGATAGCTTCTTTGCTGTTATTCCATGTGTAGTAGGACTTCGCAAAATTCTTCACGAAATTTTCTATCCCGTTGGTGTCCTGCAAGCGAAGTTCAATGATTTCTTTTTCATGGGTCGTGTGCTGGTCGATAGCAGTAAAATTCTTATACACCCCAAAGCTCACGCTTGCGATAAGCACCACCCACAACGCAATCACGGTTTTCTTATGTGTGCCTACCTTAACAGTACGCACCTTTTTTTCTTTTGGTTCTTTGATAGTTTCTGTCTGTTTCTTATTCTTCTTAAACATATTTTTCAAGTCCTTTCTATTGTTTTACTCGTCCTGCACCGATTAAGTGCTGTTGCCAGTAACTACTACTTAGGTCTGCATATCCTATCGGGTTGCCTGCATGGTACATCTGTGTCGGCGAAACGAGAATACCAACGTGGGTTACATACGAACCAGCATTATAGGTGGAATGGAAAAATACCAAGTCCCCAGCCTTTGCCTGCGAGAGTGGAAGATGTTGGGTTGCGTCATACTGTGCTTGTGCCGTTCTCGGTAAGGAGATACCAGCTTTTCCATAACACCATTGCGTCAATCCCGAACAGTCAAAAGAAGTGTTGGGATTGCTACCGCCATACACATACTTCCAGCCTTGATATTTCAACGCTTCATTCATTACCTTTTGTGCCAGCTCTCCCGATACCTGCGGAACAGTTAAATACTGATTGACTAATTCCACATAGAACATATTTCCATAGCCATACCGCCAGCCCCCGTTCTTCGCAACGGCTATCGGGTTGGTGTAGGTTACTTTTTTACCGCCCGACTTCTCACGGGCAAAATTTTCTGCAAGATTAAAGGTATGCTTTTTCCCGTTTCCAGCCACATATCCCACATAGCCACCGCCGTAATTATAGGACTGTATCGCTACATTCAAATCGTCGATACCTTGATTTTTGCAGGAAGAAAGCAGGGACGCAAAATATTTACACCCCTGCTTGATTGAGCTTTCCGTATCTAAAGAGTTGGGCGGTAAGCCAAGACTTTCCGAACTCTGCATAACATCTTCTGCCGTACCGCCACTTTCTACTTGAATGATAGCCAATAGCACATTGACATACTCGGAAATGCCGTATTCTCTGGCGTATTTTTCTACCATAGGCTGATGTTTCAAGACTTCTGCGGACAAATTCATACCCGTAATGCCAGAAGAAAAGTTGCTGTTCTCGTCGTCGCTGTCCGCACTAATCAACACACCAAAGAAAAGCACCATAGAAAAGAGGATAGGAAACAGACTGCCAATGATAGCGATATGTTTCAGTTTCATTTTTTCTTCTGTCCTTTCTTCATCACAAGGTTACGAGTTTTCTCTGTTGTCTGCTGGTTCTTTTGGACGGTTTGCGTCTGCTGAACCTTTGTCCTACGGTCTTTTGTGTAATTCTGGCGTGTTTCCTGCGATACCACTTTTTCTACATTCTGCCTATGTACTGGCTGTGCAGACTGGGTCGCTTTCCTATCAGAAGCACCAGAAGATAATGGACGCTCTTTGATAACATTTGTCTTGACTGGCTCGCTTGCTTTTGAAGTGGTCGCTGTGGCAGGACGTTTGACTTCCTGCGTTTTTTCAACACTCGGCTTTGGAATGGTTGAAGCTGTGGCTGGTCGCTCATGGGGACGGGTAGCTCCCGTTGTCGCTGATCCG
>NZ_JBKWZF010000032.1:0-15787 GCF_046991905.1 Finegoldia sp.
CAGTAGAAAGTGCATCATTAAAGAATGTTATTCTATTGGAAGATAAAGATAAATCGAATGTTCAATCCGATTATCGTGTATATGTTGATGAAATTTTAGAGGATATTAAAAATAAGTTGGGAAGATAGATTTTAAAGGGGCTGTGATTTTCAGAGAAATACTAATTTCTCTTACTCGTCACAGCCCCTTCATATCAATTTAAAGAAAGGAAAATGATGACTAGACAACAAGAATATATTAGGAAAAATGTTCAAAGGATAAATTTCACATATCGTAAGAAATATGATTATAGGTTGTATAATTTTTTTGAAAGATTGAATAAACAATATAAGGGAAATCATATAGAACTTTCAAGAAATAGATTTGTAAAAGATGCAATTACTTATGATATGTCTTCAGAAAAGGATGATATAAAATTAGATAAAGAGTTATATCAATCGTTTCCTGAAGGAATGAAATACAGTTCACAATTCACAATTTCCATCAATAGAAACACAGATAGGGAATTGTATAAGTATCTTCTTGAAATTGAAGAAACACAACCATTAGCTGACTATATAAGATTAGCAGTATATAAGTACATTCAAGAAAAAGAAGTGGTTGTTTGAAAGAATACCTAGAAAATAAATAGGAAGGAGTAAAAATGCCATTTAGAAAATATTCAAACCAATTTAGGAAAGGTGTTTGTCAATTAACTTGTGATTGTGGACATTCTCCATCAAAAACAGCAGAAGAATATGAAATACCTTTAAAAACACTGGAGAAATGGATTACGGCATACAATAAAAATCCTTGTTGCTTTGATAAAAGTGATGATTATTATATAGAGAAACATAAAGAATTTGCAAAACCTATGATAATCTATCTACAAAAGAAATGATTTCTTTACTAAAACAACAAGATGATGAAATACATAGTCTTTACAGTGTTATAACTAGCTATCAAATTAAAGAAAGAATGAAATTAGAAAGAAGAGGAAATAAGCATGATAAATAGAGTGGTAGCCGTAGGGAGATTAACGAAAGACCCTTTGCTAAGTAAAACAATGTCAGGAATCAGCACTTGTACATTTACATTAGCAGTAAATCGAAGAAATCAAGTTGCAGGACAACCTGATGCTGATTTTATACAATGTGTAACATGGAGAAAAACAGCCGAAAACATCACAACTTACTTGCATAAAGGTTCTCTCATTGGAATAGAAGGCAGAATCCAAACACGAACTTATAACAATCAACAAGGACAGAAAGTTTATGTAACCGAAGTAGTGTGCGACAATGTACAATTCTTAGAACCTAAACAAAATTCACAACCTTCACAATATTCTCAATCACAACAGACATATCCATATGAACAACCACCTGTTCAAACTTATTATCAACAACAAAGTATAACTGCTGAAGCAGAAAAAAGCGTTCCTTGGGATGTTGCTGATACGCTAGATATTTCTACAGATGATTTGCCATTTTAATTAAGGAAGGAGTATGGACATGAAAGAACTTGTAGTAGGAAATCCAATTTATGACAAAGAATTAAAAGTATTAGGATTGATTACAGCTTTACCTTATGGAGAAAACAATAAATTCTAATATATTTGGGTGGATAAAAAAGGATTCTCAACTCGTGAAACAGAAAAATTTAGTCATAGTCGGTTTATCTTGTTTGATGTAAATGATATGATTAAATAAGTCAAAAAAGTTTTGATTCCGTTCTATTGATTAACAGAGAATTAGCCAAAACAAAATGGTTTCCATTATTGGTAGAAAAATGGTGGTGGCACATTGACGGAGAAATTGAAGACTGTATGGGATATATAACAGGTGTTTGGGAAAAAAAAGAAGAAAAACCACAAATTATGAGGATGGAAATTGTCTTGAGCGAAGAAAAAGCAAAGCTTCATGGAATTGATGTAAACAAAGGATATAAAGCCATTGATGATTATTTTGAAAATCGAGGAGTACCTAAACTTGGACAAGGAATATATGAATGTATTGAAGATGATAATAGTTTCTCTACATTTAGCGTTGCAATCGCACAATTACCTGAAACAAAATGGTTTCCTTTGCTAGTAGAAAAGTGGCTATGGTATATCCAAGGAGAAGTGGAAGATTGCATTTCATCATTGAAAGGAATTACTCTTTAATAGGATGTTTGTATGAATAAAAAAGCTATCAACTTTGATTTGGATACAAAGAAATTGAGAGAATTCCATCCAAAAGGTATTACTCAAGCCTATACAGATATACGAAATTTTCTTGAAAGTATGGGATTTGAACATAGACAGGGTTCAGGCTATGTATCGAAAGAACCAATGCGTTATGCTACTGTAGATGCAATCGTAGAAAAATGAGTAATGAACATGATTGGTTATCTAAATGTGTAAAAGAAATTGATGTTACTGATGTAGGAGAAAAATATTACAGTTTATTAGATACTGTTTGCGGTAAAGGAAGTATTGTTAAGGATATCTTAGAAGAAAAAGATGAAATTGATTTAGATATTGATATTACAGATGATTTTTTCGACATTGATAAATAACTAAAGGAGTGATTGAGTGAGCAGGAGAGAAGAACAACTACGCAAAATGAGAGATCAAAAAATTTCTGAAAGAGTGAGCAATATTTATTTGTCTTCAATTACTGAAGTTTTATTTGAGGCAGGAGTAAAGAAAGAAGATATTGAAACTCTATTATGTAACCTAACTGAAAAAATTGAGAATTTGACGAAAGGGTACATAGGTTTAGATACTTATATTGAAACAGTTGAAGAAAAAGTTGGAATTAAACTAAAAGGAGAATAAGAATATGAAAACAACAATTAAAAAAGTGGATTTAGCTGAAAGTGTAAAAAACGCACTAGCAACAACAAAAAGTGCAGGAATGGAAGCAGTGGAAACAGTATTTACAGAAATCGCAAAAGCACTGGCTGAAGGCAATACAGTTGAAATTTCAGGGTTTGGTAAATTTGAAGTAACTGAACGCTCTGCGAGAACTGGAATCAATCCTGCTACAAAAGAAAAAATCGAAATTCCTGCAAGTAAATCAGTAAAATTCAAGCCAAGTAAAGCACTAAAAGATCAAGTAAAATAACTATACAAATGCCTTGTTCAGAACTTGGCATTTTTTCTTTTTTGGCATCAAAAAAAGGCATTTGGAAAAATGCCATTTGCCTTTTGTTAAATTGATACAAGAGTGATACGAAAAAAAGTAAAACATATATATTTTAAGTCTTTTATAGACAATGCAGATATTATAAACACGCATAATTACTTCACTTCATATTCAGAATTTTTTAGTAGAAAAAATTAAGGAGGATATTTTGAAGAATGATTAATCCATATGTTGAACAATTAGAAAATATAATCTCAGCATTTGTTAACAATATTTATAAGGAAGTTCCTCCTACAGAAGAAGAATTTTTGGAGAAAGCCACTTTGTTAAGAAATGCAAATGCGCCTATTATGCCGGTTTCTGATGATGAATTTGCAGAGATAATTTCTAGACTCAAGCAATCATTAGTAATCCAGATGGATATTGGGGTATATATTAACGATCGTAATAACGGGCATCAGTCATGGTTACCTTCAAAGAGAGCCGATTTCGACTTCTTTTTTTGGAACAGATATAAGAAGTATCTGGAAGAAATTAAACATTGGAATCCGAGAGTTACAACAAATCTAGGAAAAGTTTCTGATGAAATATTAGATTTATGTGGTGATCCGTCAGAAGATCATTTTGCAATAAAAGGTCTGGTGCTAGGAGATGTGCAGTCAGGTAAAACTGCTAACTACACAGCCATTTGTAATAAAGCAGCAGATACAGGTTATCGGATTATTATTGTCTTAGCTGGTATGCAGGAGAATTTGCGCAAGCAAACACAAGAAAGATTGGATGCCGAATGTACCGGAAGAAAGAGCGAATATTATCTGGACCCTAAAGCCGAACAGGGTATAAAGAATCAGCCGGTCGGTGTAGGAAGATACGGAACAGATAAAAAAATCGTTGCATTTACTTCCGTGACCAAAGATTTTGATAGCGGTATTCTTAGAAACAATAATTTGGGCATCGAAAACGTTAATTGCCCTGTTATTTTAGTGGTGAAGAAGAATAAAAGAATTTTAAATAATTTGATCAAGTGGCTATCAGATAATAACACGCAAAATGCCGCCGGACAGATTGATCTTCCTCTCATGCTAATTGATGATGAGGCTGATAACGCATCAGTTAATACAAAAGACGAAGATTCTAAGCCTGCAGCAATTAATGACTGTATTAGACGCTTATTGAATCTATTCAGTAAAACTACGTATTTAGGCATTACTGCGACGCCTTTTGCAAATATATTTATCGATCCGGAAAAAGATGATGATCTCTTTCCAGCTGATTTTATTTATGCACTATCCGCTCCAACTAATTATATTGGGGCTGATAGAATATTTGGAGAAAATTCTGATAGTGATCACATGCTTCAGGAGATTGATATAGAAGAGTTAGAAGCGTGCTTTCCTCCAAAACATAAAAAAGACTTTATGGTAGAAGATTTGCCTGAGGATTTATATGAAGCTACATATTATTTCTTGTTATTAAATGCAATTCGCGACTATAGAGGTGACCTTACAGAACATAGATCTATGATGGTACATATAAGCCTTTATACCAATGTTCAAAATCAGATACAAGAAATGCTGAATGTGTGGTTAGATCAGGTGAAATCGGATGTTCGAAACTATGCTAAATTACCACTTTCTCAAAGTGAAAAAATAAAAAATATAAAAGCGATGCATGTTGTTTGGGACAAGTATCATTTGAGTGGGATTGTTGGAATAGAATGGGAAGACTTGCTAAAAAATTATTTGCACAAGGCAATTTCTCCTATTGAAGTTCGTGCAGTAAATATGAAAACTGGTGCAGCGAGTTTAGATTATTTTAATCATAAGAATGATGGTTTGCGTGTAATTGCTGTAGGTGGAAATAGTATGTCGAGAGGTTTGACCTTAGAGGGCCTTGGCGTAACATATTTTCATCGTAATACAAAGATGTACGATACTTTGTTACAGATGGGGCGTTGGTTCGGATATAGACCAAATTACGGGGATATTGCAAAGGTATGGATGACACCAGAGGCTATCGATTGGTATGGACAAATTACTAGAGCTACAGCTGAACTTAAGGAAGAAATCTCGAAAATGAGAAATGCAAATCAAACTCCTAGAGACTTTGGTCTGAAAGTTCGACAAGATCCTGGCGCATTAATTGTGACTGCGCGAAACAAGATGCGTACAGCAACTGATTTGACATGTCCTGTTACAGTGTCTGGTAATTTGCTTGAGACACCTAGATTAAAAGCATCAAAAAATATTTTGGCTTCAAATGAGATTGCATTCAAGAATTTTGTAAATTCGTTGAGTAGTATTGGAGACAGATTTTTTGATGAAGAACGTACGAAGGGACATTATTACTGGAAGAATGTTCCGGGAGATAATGTGGCTCAATTGTTGTTGGATTTCGAGACAAACCCATGGCATTTGAGTTTCAATGGTAGAGCACTTGCGGAATTTATAGAGAGCCATCATTGGAGCAATGGATGGGATGTAGTATTAATAAAAACAGGAACAGGCATTCCGTTCAATGAACCGTTGCAGTGCGGTGATGAAATGCTGGAGATTGAAGGGACAGAAAAAAGAAAAATTTTAGCTGATAAAAAAATGATCAGCGTGAGTGGCACTAAGTTGCGTGTTGGAGCTGGTGGATGTACACGAATTGGATTATCCAAAGACGAGATTCAAGATGCGGAAAAAGCATATAGATCTATACCTGGAAATGAGAATAAGAAAAATATTCCGGACAAAGCGTATCTGATCGCCAATAGAAATCCAATTTTAATGTTACATATAATACAAGCTGATTATTCAAAGGCTGAGAATAAAGATTTACCTGAATTTTTATTTGCGTTGGGAGTTGGTTTCCCTAAAACTAATGGCTCCACTGAAACTGCGAATTATAAAGTTAACTTAATTGAGTTGAGAAATTGGGTGGATGTTTATGACAATTATGATGACGAGGAGGATATGTAATGAGTGGTAAAGAAAACGAATTAAGAGAAAAATGGAATACTATTAATTACTATTCTGGTGGAGCATTGAAATTGTCTGTAAAGCATCCTCTTGAATGGTATGTTCGATATGCAACGCCAGAGCATAAGTCTGTTGTAATAGTGAGCAAAAAAGCTATTAGAAAACTAGATTCGTCAAAATGTATCGATGCTACATGTAATCAGAGAAAGGACGGTAAATATGCGATTTCCTTTACTTTGATGGATAGAAAACAGGAAGATGTTTTCATAACAATGGCAGGAGATATTATAGAATATTCCAATGTGGAAACTGACGATGTAGCATTGCTTAAAGTATTGCGCAGATATAATGCGTGGTTAAAGTTATTAGACCATAAAAGCAACGCAGTGTTAGGTAGTAACACACAAAAAGGTCTCATTGGAGAGTTGTTGTTTTTGAAAGAAAAAATAGAGGATGGAATGTTACCGTCTGTTGCTTTAGCTGGATGGGTTGGCTCAGAAGGAGCGGATCAAGATTTTGTATATGCAGATTGTTGGCATGAGATAAAATCTACATGGGCTTCATCTTCAGAGATATCGATTTCTTCTGTTGAGCAATTAGATAGAAACGACGAAGGAGAATTGGTCATTTATCGAATTGATAAATGTGCGCCGGATCAACCGAAATCATTTACGTTATATGGATTGGTTCATGAAGTGATAGAGTTGATTTCACGACGCGGCGAAAATCCAGATGAGTTAATATTTAAACTTGGCTCAGCAGGATATATTGACATGAAAGAATATGATAAACAGTATTTTAATACATCCTCAAAACAAGTATATGTTGTAAATGAATTATTTCCGAGAATACGGAGAGCTGATGTTCCAACAGAGATAACAAATGCTGAATATCAGATAGATATCCCAAGTATAAAAAGCTGGGAGAAGTAATAAAAATGGGAGGATGTTAACATGGATTCTACCGAATTTAAAAAAGATTTTATAGAGAGTATAAAAACTGCAGCAGCAGTTACTGGAGAAGGGTCATGTGCATCCTTTGTAGATAATATGGCTCAGTATTTAATTGATGCTGAAGCGTTATCTGATTTCACACCATCTTTTTATAAGGGGAAAAGTGGACGTAGTAATTATAGGGTAGACGGATATGTATACGACGAGTTCGATAACACAATGAATCTTATTATTGCAGATTTTGATGGTAATGATTTGGAACGTCGACTTACTGGAACAGCTGCAAATAAGGATTTTGGTCTGCTCATGAAATTTCTTGATGTAGCATTGACGACTAATCTATACCAAGAAATAGAGATGAGTACACCATGTGCAGATTTAGTAGATCTCTTAAGGTATAACAAAAAGGCAATTCGTAAATATCGTTTTCTTGTATTCACTGATGCAGATATGAGTGCTACTATAAAAACAGTAGAAATTGATGACTATAATTCCATTCCTGTAGAAGGTCAGATTTGGGATATAGATCGTTTGTTCAGAGTCTGCTGTTCAGAACAAGGCCGTCAAATTATTGAGATTGATTTTAAGGAGTATTGTGGAGAAGGCATTCCATGTATAGAGGCTAGTTCTGCGTCTACAGAACAGTATAGTAGCTATTTGGGAGTAATTCCTGGAACCGTTTTGGCTGATATATATGACAAGTATGGCAGTAAACTTTTGGAGGGAAATGTCAGGTCATTCTTATCTACTAAAGTAGCGGTCAATAAGAAAATCAGAGGGACTATCCTGAATAATCCACAGATGTTTTTTGCATTTAATAATGGAATTTCAGCAACTGCAATGGACGTTGAGATAGAAGATACAAACCATGGAAGATTTATCACCTTCGTTAGAGACTTTCAGATTATTAATGGTGGACAGACAACGGCCTCTATTTCAAATGCAAGATATAAGGATAAAGCAGATTTATCATCTATTTTTGTTCAAATGAAATTGACTTCAATTGATGAATCAACACCAGAAGAGTCGGATGAGTTGATCAGAAATATTTCTAGATCTTCAAACAGTCAGAATAAGGTTAGTGATGCAGACTTTTTTGCATCTCATCCGTTTCATCGTCGTATGGAACAAATCTCAAGACATTTATTTGCACCGGCATCTGAAGGCGTACAGTATGAAACTAAATGGTTTTACGAAAGAGCAAGAGGACAATATCTGCAAGAACAGATGCGCTTGACACCGGCAAAGAAAAAACAATTTGAGTTACAACATCCTAAGAATAAGGTAATTAAGAAAACAGATCTTGCGAAGGTACAAAATACATGGAGAGGATTCCCTCAGATTGTGAGTAAAGGTGCACAGACCAATTTTAACTCGTTTGCAGAGTATATAGATGAGCAATGGAATACAAATGAGGAACAGTTTAATGAGAGATATTTCCAAACTACTGCTGCGTTGATTCTCTTGTTTCAATATCTAGAGAAGACAATACCAAAACAGCCTTGGTATGAGGGCGGATATCGTGCAAATATCATATATTACACATTGGCACAATTTAGAAGATTGTTGCATAGTCAATATCAAGGACAGGAACTTGATTTAATGCTGATTTGGAATAGACAAAGTGTACCTGAACAAGTGGGTACAGTTTTAATCGCATTGGCAGAGCTGGTTCTTCTTCGAATAACTGATCCGTCAAGAAAAGTTGCAAACGTTACTCAGTGGTGTAAGAAAAATGATTGCTGGGAAGATGTGAAGAAAATCAATATGGATATTCCTGAAGATATTGAGAATTATTTAATTACTATTGATGAACAGAAGGCTGCACAAAAGTCCGCTAAGAAAGAGCAGAAGGTTGTAAATGAAATTCAGGCTCAGACAACAGTAGTAAATTATCCTGTAGAAATGTGGATGCGACTATCAGAGTTTGTTGTTAGAAATCATATGGTAACACCTACAGATGTATCTGCATTAGCGATTGCATGTAAAATGCCTGCTAAAATACCAAACACTTATCAATGCAAACGCTTACTTGCATTGCTACGAAAAGCCTCCGAAGAAGGCTTTAATACGGAAGCGTAAGATGGAGGAACTATGTTTAATACAATAGATTTGTTTGCGGGTGCTGGGGGATTGAGCCTGGGTTTTATGCAAACAAAAAAATTCGATATAAAAGTTGCATATGAATTTAATCCTGCTATGCAGGAGACATATAAGAAAAATCATCCTGGAGTAGCTGTATTCGGAGATGTTAGAGATGCTAATTTCGCGGAAATAAAAGAAAAATATGGCGACATTGATGTTGTAATTGGAGGACCACCTTGCCAGGGATTTTCTAATGCAAATAGGCAAAAAAATCATGCAATCAGTCAGAATAATTCCCTGGTGAAACAGTATATTAGAGCAATCTTAGAACTAAAACCAAAGGCATTTGTAATGGAAAATGTAAGTATGCTTAGATCAGATGTTCACAGATTCTACCTATGTGAGGATGACCTAGAATTAGTGGAAAGCAATGTGATTAAAACTGCTAATACAGAGTTGGCTTTACTGGATGCTGAGTTTATGTTTGATGAAGCGATTAACATTGTGCAGTCTGAGCAAGAAATTGCTCGATATAAATGGGATGATTTTGATTATCTCGAATTGAATGTTATCTATAAAGCATCTAAGAATGTAACCAAATTTAAAGCTGTATTGGAGAATCATAAAGATCGTTTGATAAAAATATCAGAGAAGCACACCAAGCGAAATGAAGATGATTTCATTATCAACGCTGATATGGTTGCGTTTAATGCAATACTGGATTATTACGCTGGGAAAATAGAAGCATCTCAGATCAAGGCATTAATTGAACCGGCAATTATGTACCAAAGAATGATAAGTAAGGCACAGGAAATATTTGAAAACGATATTGTGGTTGATAGTTATACTGACAATAAAGGTCTGATAGCCAATATACGTTCATATGCAGTTTTTGATTATTTAAAGGCAAAGCTAAAGGGGACCAACGATGATGACGGATATGCAATTTCGGCAGATGTTCTTTCCGCAACCCAGTTTGGAGCTCCGCAAAAAAGAATGCGTTTTATAGTAATGGGAATTCGTAAAGATATTACTGATGAAGTGAAACTTCCGGAAGGAAAATTTAAAGATGGTCCATATAGGACGGTTGCGGACGCGATTAAAGACTTAGAAGATGTTGAGCCGGTCTATAATGTATCTGATGATAAAAATGGCATAAAGCTACAAGCTAAAACTAATTTAAGTGATTTGGCTCAGACACTTCGTGATTCTAAGATATTGCATAATCACATTATAACGAAAACGACACCGACAGCTATGGAGCGTTTTAAAGCGTTAGATCAGGGACAAAATTTTCATTCCTTATCTGATGAGATGAAGACGAACACTTATACAGATGTTACAAGAACCCAGAACACAATCTATCTTCGTTTAAAATACGATGAGCCGTCTGGTACCGTTGTCAATGTGCGTAAATCAATGTGGGTGCATCCTACAAAAGATAGAGCAGTAAGTATAAGAGAAGCAGCTCGTTTGCAGACCTTTCCAGATAGTTTTGTTTTTTGCGGAACAAAGGATAAGCAATATCAGCAGGTAGGGAATGCGGTACCGCCTATAATGGCAAAAGCTATAGCAAAGAAATTGGCTAACCAGCTTAATAAAGCATTATCAAAGAAATAAGGAGATACTTATGAGTCGAAGAGCATACTATTTTAATTCTATAACCAACTTTATATTAGAAGATGAGGAGTCTGTTCTCGGCCAGTTATTGATTAATGATGAGTTTGAAACTACCGATCTCCAAAAGATGGCTTGGAGATCGGAAATTCAAATTTTAAAGGAACAATTAGTTGATTTTTCTCAAGGTGACATTATTTTCGAATATACCATACCAAGAATGGGACACAGAGTAGATGTGATATGTATAATAGAAGGAATTATTTTTCTCTTAGAGTTTAAGGTTGGAGATAAAGAGTACAAGAAATCTACTACAGATCAGGTAATGGATTATGCATTGGATTTGAAATACTTTCATGATAAAAGTAGGGCCAGGCATCTTGTCCCGATTAACGTTTCAACGAAGGCGTTAGAAAAACAGAATGAATATTATTGTATGCCAGATAATATTCATAACACTCTTTTGTGTAATGAAGACAATATTGGCAGTACTATTCGAGAAAGTATTTCGACAATTAATGATACGCCGTTACCTGCACTGGAGTGGATAAATTCAAGATACGTTCCTACACCGACCATCATTGAAGCTGCGCAGGCATTGTATAGAAAACACGGTGTAGAAGATATTTCTAGGAATGATGCTGGTGCAAAAAATTTAACGATAACAACAGCAGCGATTTCTGATATAATTGATCAGTGCAAGAAGAACAACGAAAAAGCTATATGTTTTGTTACAGGTGTTCCTGGTGCTGGAAAAACACTCGCTGGCTTGAATATAGCAAACAAACGTCATCATTTTAATGAAGATGAACATGCTGTTTTTCTTTCTGGAAATGGTCCACTGGTTGATGTTTTGCAGAATGCGCTTGCAATAGATTGTGCGGAGAGAGAAGGCGTGACTAAAAAAAGAGCTCTCCGGGAAACGAAAGCCTTTATTCAAATTATTCATAAGTTTAGAGATGAGGCTTTGACTACGGATATGGTACCAGTAGAGAAGGTGGCAATTTTTGATGAGGCTCAAAGAGCATGGAACAAAGAGTCACTCGCTGATTTTATGAAGCGAAAAAAAGGAATTCCCGATTTTAACCAGTCAGAACCTGAATTTTTGATTGGTATTATGGACAGACATAGAGATTGGGCCGTTATAGTTTGTCTTGTAGGTGGTGGACAAGAAATATATAACGGAGAAGCAGGAATTCAGGATTGGTTTGAAACTCTGGCAGATGATTATCCAGACTGGAAGGTATACCTGTCAGATAAAATTACAGATACAGAATACGTAGGAAAATCAGATATTTCGACATTGCTACATGGACGAGAGTATCACTGCATTTCCGATTTGCATTTAGGGGTTTCGCTACGCTCGTTCAGAAGCGAAAAATTAGCTCTTTTTGTAAAACTATTGTTAGATGAAAAGGCGGAAGAGGCCAAAAGCGTCAATAATGAACTTAAACATTCATATCCGATTTTTCTGACACGAGATCTTGAAACCGCAAAAAAATGGGTGAAGGATAAAGCTCGTGGAACAGAACGGTATGGACTTTTAGCAAGCTCAGAAGGAAAAAGATTGCGAGCTGAAGGCATATGGGTTCCATCAGATATAAATCATGTAGGGTGGTTTTTAAATGGGAAAGATAATGTTGACTCATCATATTACTTAGAAGTGGCGGCGTCTGAATTTAAAGTACAAGGTTTAGAGGTAGATTATGCAATACTAGCATGGGATGCTGATTTTAGGTATACGACTGAAGGATTTGATTATTTTAAGTTCAGGGGCACGAAATGGAATCATGTTAATCAGGAACGAAGGCAGAGATATCTAAAAAATGCTTATAGAGTTTTGTTAACCAGAGCAAGACAGGGATTGATTATTTATGTCCCTGAAGGGTCTGATGAAGATCCATCAAGAAACAAGGATTATTATGATAGGACTTTTCAATATTTGAAGAGCACTGGAATGAAAGAAATATGAGGGGTGATATTTTGAAGGATATAAAGTATGAAGATTTAAATAAAACGTTAGCAGCAGTTGGAAAAGCTGTGTTTGTAAATTTTTATTATGACTTCAAAGATTTTTCTATTTCAAAAGACGAATTGGCTAAAAAGATTCTTTCGGAGAATCCAGGATCGAAGTCAGATAGTCAAAACTTTCGAATTCCAAGAGCAAGACATATATTTGAATCAGGACAGGAGAAGGAAGCATTACGTATTATTATTGAAAGCAAACGTGTAGATAAAAAAGCAGTAGAAAAAGCTAAGCATATTTTGGCTAAAGAAATTATTAGAGAAGATTTCCAAACAGAGAGTACAGAGGAACGACAATTTATCGAACATTTCAATCAAGAAATTCAATATGACGCTACTCTAAGGGAGGCTCCTTTGATTGTGGAGAGAACACAATACATATATCCTCGAAAACAAAATGAGTCGAAGAATGCTTTGAGGCGAGCAAAGTATTTGTGCGAAGTAGATAATTCACATTTTGTTTTTAAACGAAGAAATAGTTCTGATAATTATACAGAGCCACATCATTTGATCCCATTATCGACGTATCGTGATTTTCCAGGAATTGATTTGGACAGAGAACAAAATATTGTATCACTTTGTAGTAATTGTCATAATATGTTGCATTATGGCGCCTCGTACAAAGAAGTGCTATATGAGTTGTATGTTCAAAGAAGGGAATTATTAAAACAGATAGGCATAGTAGTATCTTTTGAACAATTGGTGAGTTATTATTGAATGATAAGACATTAAAATAAAAGAAAAGCTTAATGAAAAATCTTTTTTGATCATTTTAATGTATTAAAGATTATGATTCAATCGATATAACTGTTATGGTAAAGACGCTTTGATATGGATGAGAAATAACCAGAAGGAGGTTCCCTATTTGAAAAAGAAAAAAGATGAAATAACCATCCGTTCCAGTGCTGCAGAATATCTAACTTATGTTGCCTCTGTTGGCGATCAGCAGGACAGTATTGAGATGCGCTATGAGGATGAGAATATATGGCTGACACAGAAGATGATGGCCACGTTGTACGATGTGGATGTTCGCACCATAAATTATCATGTAAAAAAAATCTTCAGTGATAGCGAATTACAAGAGGATTCAGTTATCCGAAAATTTCGGATAACTGCCGCTGACGGAAAAAGCTACAGCACAAATCACTATTCCTTGGAGATGATTATTGCAGTAGGCTTTAAGGTAAATTCAGAGCGTGCGGTGCAGTTCCGTAAATGGGTCAATCAAATTGCCAAGGACTACACCATCAAAGGCTGGGTTATGGATGACGAACGTCTCAAACGCGGAACTTATCTGACAGAAAAGTATTTTGATGAGCAGTTAGAACGAATTCGTGAAATTCGAGCAAGCGAAAGAAAGTTTTATCAGAAAATAACTGACCTGTATGCCACTGCCATTGATTACGATAAGAATTCCGCAACTACCAGGAGATTCTACGCAACAGTTCAGAATAAAATGCATTATGCAGTTCATGGTCATACGGCGGCTGAACTGATTGTAGAAAGAGCTGATCATACAAGAGAGCATATGGGATTAACTACTTGGGCAGACGCTCCTGAAGGCAAAATTAAGAAGAGTGATGTTACGGTTGCCAAGAATTATTTGAGCCAGGATGAAATGAAATAGCTGAATCGTATGGTTACTGCATACTTGGATTTTGCTGAGAACATGACATTAAGACATATTCCACTCACGATGCAGGACTGGGAAAAACGGCTTAATAGCTTTATTGAAATGTTTGATTATGGTATTTTACAGGATGCAGGGAAAGTGTCAGCTGAAATTGCAAAGCTTCATGCTGAGACAGAATTTGAAAAGTATCGTGTTATTCAGGACAGATTGTTCATGTCTGACTTTGATAAATACATGTTGGAATTGGAAGAGAATGTGAAGAAGTAATAGGATCAGTTCTCCCTTTCAATGCCGGATTTTCAGGCACAACAAGGTCGAGTGCATGGAAACCTGGCTAGCAGTTAGGACGAAAAATAGCTGTTGACCTGTTTTTTGTAGGAAGAACGGACAAGGTTGAGGCGATGACGGTTCCTCACAGAATTTGACTTTTATGTTGGAATCACTATAATAGTAGAAACGAATAAAAAAGTTGAACTTTTTCCGTAAACGGGCGAGGTCCAGACTGTAATATGGATAGCGGAATGTATCAAGATATTTTTGCTACAGAATTTGTAGATATGTTTCCACGAACAAACGGAGATATTTTGATACAAACCATATTAGTCTGGATAGGTTCCCGATGACCGACATCAATCCGGACCTATCGAGCCACGTTGAGTGCGTTGTATTGATGTCAAGGGTTGAGAAATAGATGTACAAAAAAGGCTAGAAAACAGGGGATTTCAAAAAATAGATTCTGATTTTTGCGTACATTGGAATCACGGAAAAGCCTGTAAAATCAAGGTATGGGAACATATCAATACGGATAGTTGAGTTGACAGAATGGATATTGGGTAGGTTGTGGAGATAGGATGGATTTTTCCCGGGTTGAGTTGACAATATTGTTGAACAGGCTAATTACTATATGCGGAAAATGAACTTATGATAAGTAGGCACGAGGTCGAGGAGGAAAAATATGCGAGAAAATTCAAGAATACACTTCATACCTCCGATTCCAAAGAGAGAAGAGAAAGTAGGCAGTTATTGCCGTGTAAGTACCAACAGTGCAGAACAATTACAAAGCCTGACAGCCCAGGTATCGCATTGACAAAACTGACAGCGGCTATGCCTCAATGGCTTCTGGCAGATGTTTATATGGACATTGCCACTAGCAAAACAGGCTCGTCACGCAAAGAGTTTAATCGTATGCTGGAAGACGGTAAGGCTAATAAATTGAATATTATTATGACAAAGAGTATCAGCAGGTTTGGAAGAGATACAGTTGAAATCTTAGAGGCATTGAATCAATTAAAGCAACTTGGGGTAAGGGTGATATTTGAGCAGGAAGAACTGGATACGGCAAAGACGGATAGTGATTTAATGATTGCGATTATTGAATCTCTGACACAGGCAGAGAATGAG
>NZ_JBKWZF010000033.1:0-15126 GCF_046991905.1 Finegoldia sp.
TGAAGAGACAATCGTTAATCTTACTGGCTCCGGTACGCTTATTATCGAAAATGACTTTATGCCTGTTGTTCCTGTTATTACAACCTCAGCAGAAACAGCTCTCAGCTGGACAATCGGCGGTGATTCTTTCAGAAAGTCACTTAGCGCAGGCACTTGGACTCTTCCGGAGTTTGAATTACAAGCTGGTAGAAATACAGTCACAATTCAAGGGAACGGCACAACGATCTTTCGATTTAGGGAGGGCCGCCTATGAGTATCTTTCGTATTTTCGTAGACGGTCAGCTATTCTATCATCCACAGTTATCCCAGCTTGCTATTACAGAAGCAAAGATGACCGAAGATGCCGAAAACATCGACAGCCTGACACTGTCCGCTCCATTTAATCATCCGTATTTGGATTCCATCCGTCCGATGGCTTCCACTATTGTTTGCAAAAAAGGCGATGCAACAGTCTTTGAAGGTCGTGCCTTAAACGACGGTAGTGATTTTTATAATACCCACACTTGGACCTGCGAATCGGCTCTGGCATATCTCAAGGATAGCCAGCAGCCGCCTTTCTCCTATAAAGGAACACTCAAAGGTCTGTTGGAATATTTTCTCTCTATCCACAATAAGGCAGTCGAAGAAAAGAAGCGTTTCAAGCTGGGGAATATTACAGTTACAGATAACAACGACTATATCAGCTATAGCAACTCCGAATATTCCTGCACTTTGGATGCTATCAAAAGTAAACTGATCAATACACATGGTGGTTATTTGATGGTCCGCTATACAGAATCCGAAAAATTTTTGGACTACCTTGCAGAGTTCAATACTCGTTCTGTGCAATCTGTGGAATATGGAAAGAACCTCACAGATGTCAAGATTACCCGTGATCATACTGAACGCATTACAGCTCTTATCCCACTTGGAGCAAAGAAAAAGACAACTGATAAAGAAGGAAATGAAATCGAATCCAATGAACGTGTTGATATCACTTCCGTAAACGATGGGCTAAATTATATATTTGATGAAACTGCTGTAAAAGAAATCGGCTGGATCTGGGCCACAGAAGTCTGGGAGGATGTCACGCTTCCGGGCAACCTTCTCCGTAAAGCAAAGGCCCGTCTTGCAGAGCTTATTGCCGGTATCACCAGCATGGAACTGACCATCGTGGATGAATCAGATACCGGTGCTGATATCGGAAGTATTCATGCCAGACAGTTTGTGAACTGCTTGTCTCCGCCTCATGGCATTGATGGACGCTACGCCTGCATGAGCAAGACCGTAGATTACTTAAATCCGTCTGGGAACACCATAACCATTGGAGCCAGTGGTATCAAGCTGACTTCCATATCAGCAAAACAGAATGAAAACCTCTCTGCTATCGAGGATGAGCTACTCGGACAAACTGCCACCATTGAAGGTATCTCTGGCAAGGTCGACGGCATTGCATCCTCCAAAATGTATCGCACAGAACTCATTGTTGATGGTGTCAGTATTTTTAAGGACAAGGGCCAGAACAGTCGGCTCTTCTGCAAGGTCTATTCATGGGATAAAGACATTACGGCATCGCTTCCGGATACAGCTTTCGTCTGGCATAGAAAGTCTGGAAATGACGAAGCCGATGCCATATGGGATTCGAATCATATCGGAATAAAATCAATCATCGTAACCACAGAGGATGTGCAAGACAACGCATCCTTCTACTGTGAAGTATCTATATAAAGGAGGGCCAGTAAATGCCTACAATCTTAACTTCCAGCCAGCAGACGTTCGTGGATATTACAGACCAGCGAAAGCTGTCGGCTTATATTACATCCAATCTGCCTAAGACGCAGAGCGAGGACCCGAATGTGCTTCCTCACACCTATGCACCAAGCTGGGCCAGCACCAATCTGACACTGACACCAGTCGTATTCCTTGATCAGACGAACGTAGCTCTGAACGCCTCCGGTCTGACCATAACTTGGAAACGCAAAGACGGTAGCGGCGCTGAAACAGCTCTAAACTCCAACGAAAAAGTTACCGGAGGAATTCTGAAAGTCAACAGTAATGTGCTGGCTTCCTCGTCCACTGGTATGATTACTTACATTTGTTATATCAGCTACTACGATTCTGAGACCAAGAACACAGTCAATATCACCTCGGATATCACTTACACCCTGGTACGAAATGCCGAGAATGCAAAACTCGCTTATGTGACTGCTGACACCTATGTATTCAAATACAACACTTCCTCTGCATTGGTCGGAGCATCACAGGCAACACTGAGCGCGCAGGTACAGGGTGTTTCCATTTCCAAGTGGCAGTACAAAAACAGTTCTGGTGCATGGGCCGATTATCCGACCACTTCTGACAATACCAGCATCACCGGTGGAACTCTCGTAGTAAAACCTGCACATGCTGTATTCATCAATAACGTCGCTCAAATCAAGCTACTTACAGATGATACAGATGTCTATGACACCATTTCAATTACAAAGATGTATGACGGTAGCAAGGGTTCTCCAGGCTCTCCGGGTGCAGCCGGAACAGGTGGTCTTTCGATTATTCTGGGGAATGAAGCACAAACAATTGCTTGTTCTGCTACCGGTGCAGCAACTGCCGCGCTGGATATCACAATTCCTTTCACCGGCTATGTTGGCATCACACAGACAGCCTGTACCTGTTCAGTTGGAACGTTGCCTTCTGGTATGACACTAAAAACTAACACTGCGGCAACTGCCTCTGCTGCTGGTTCCGTCGTCCTTACAGTTGCTGCATCTGCTACCCTTGGCGGAGAAAGCGTGGTTAATGGAACGGTCGATTTGACCTTTACCATTTCCGGTAAAACTGTTGTGAAGAAATTTACATGGGCTAAGTCCACCAGAGGAAGTAATGGCACCAGCGCTGTTGTATTCTCTGTTTATGCTCCAAACGGCACAATTGTAATGAATCAGTCCGGCAGCTTATCCCTTGCTACCTCTGCTTATTCTGGTACGACTGCCATCACAAATGCCACCTATCAGTGGGCAAAATATACTGCTGGAAAATGGACGAATATTTCCGGCGCAATCTCTTCTACTCTGACGGTATCCGGAATCGACATCGTAAATATTCAGTCTTATCGATGCACGATGACCTACAATGGTAAATCTTATGTAGATGTTATCACTGTCGAAGATAAATCAGATCCGTACGTATCTGAACTTCTTTCTATTGGCGGTTTCACAGTAAAGAATAATCAGGGCGGTGTCTGCCCATATGTTATCGTCCGTACCAACCAGCAGGAAGTAGATGCGCTTCTCGGTCCAATCAGTGAAACAGCGCCTTCCAATCCTGCAGCCGGTGCATTTTGGTATAAAATCAGTCACTCAGCTAAAACGGTCACTCTTCAGAAATATTCCGGTAGTGCTTGGATAGATGCCACCGAAAAACAGTCACTGACTTATAACTGGTATGCTCAGGACAAAGACGGCAATGCAGTCACCTTTAGCAAAACTGGAAAGGTCATTTATCTGTCTGCTGCCGATATCGATAGCTTACTTACACTGCAGTGTGATGTTTCCAATTAGGAGGTGAGCCTATGGCACTTATCACTTCCTGTCAGGCCTCTTTTCAGAATGTTGCCGGATATGAGGAGGATATTGCTTCTCTTCAGGAAAATGTGCGTGAGTGCTATTCGGAGATTTCAAAATCCTCAGAACAGATCCGACTCTCTGTCCGTGAAGAATACATCTCACGCTCTGAAATGGCCACGATCCAGCAAGATTTTCAATCTACGATTACGCAAAACAGTAGTGAGATCCGCATGGATTTTTCTGCTGTCACAGATGAGCTGAAGGACAATATCGCAACTAACCAGGAGCTCCTTGAAGAATATATTCGCTTCAAAGGAGCTCTTATTGAGCTTGGCAAAGTAGGAAATGCCTTCACCGCTGAGCTTTCCAACAATGAACTGGCCTTCAAAGAAAACGGTCAGAAAATTGCCTATATCTCCAACAACAGCTTGGTTATCACCAATGCAGAGATTCGCAACAAGCTATCCCTTGGTAATGAGACCAGAGGATGGTTTGACTTTATTCCAAGAAACAACGGTAACCTCTCTATCAAGTGGAGAGGCCCGGCATCATAAAGGAGTGATTCATTATGGCTTCCAGCGGAAGTATTACAACTGGCACAAAAGAAGGCCGTTCTGTCACCTTATCATGGACGCTATCCAGCCAGGATATTGCCAACAATACATCTACCATTGCATGGACGCTGAAAGGCTCAGGCTCAGGAAGTGGCTGGGTCATGTCTGGTGGTTTTAAGGCTGTTATTAACGGTACAACCGTCTACTCCACCTCAACCGATAATCGTATTCAACTCTATAACGGAACCATTGTGGCCTCCGGCTCCTTAAAGATCAGCCATAGCGCTGATGGTACAAAATCTTTCAAATTAAGCTGTGAGGCCGGTGTCTATAGCTATGCAGTCAACGTATCCGCAAGTGGAACCCATACTCTAAACACAATTCCAAGAGCATCATCGGTATCGGCAACATCAGTGAATATGGGAAGTGCCACAGCAATTTCTATTTCAAGGGCATCTTCCTCATTCACCCATACGCTGACCTATTCCTTTGGTAGTGCTACTGGAACCATCACAACAAAGACTACTTCCACATCTGTATCGTGGACACCTGCTCTCGCATTGGCAAACCAGATACCGAGTACCACAAGTGGAACCTGTACAATTACCTGCGACACCTACAATGGCTCCACCAAGATTGGTACGAAAACCTGCACGCTGACTCTAACAGTTCCTGCTTCAGTCAAGCCTACTATTTCCGGCCTGACAGCGAGTCGTGTTGATGGTAGCGTTCCAAGCACCTGGGGCATCTATGTACAGTCAAAGTCAAAGGCTACGCTTACAATCAATGGTGCTGCCGGAAGCTATGGCTCTACCATAAAATCCTACAGCATCAGCGGTGGTGGATACTCTGGCACCTCTTCTACTCTCGCTACTGGATTTTTGAACAGCTCTGGTACGATTACTTTTACTGCCACAGTGACGGATTCCAGAGGAAGAACCTCTGCTGCAGCTACCGTGTCAATTACTGTTATCGCCTACAGTGTACCTTCCTTTAGCTCTTACAACTCACAGCGATGCAACAGCAGTGGGACCATATCAGATGATGGCACCTATATCAAGGCAACGGTATCCTATAGTTTTGCATCCTGTACTCCAGAATACAGTTACTCGCGCCACTTACTACCGCGTAGCCGGGACAAACGCACGGACCAACGCTTCTGCCAGCTTCAACTCCGGTACAGCATTTACCTTTGGCAGCGGTAAGATTTCCACCGAAACATCCTATGAAGTCAAATACGAATTAACAGATGCTTTCACGACTATCAGCATCACGGACATCGTATCTACAGCATCGGTTGTCATGGATTTCAAGAGTGGCGGTAAAGGCGTGGCTGTTGGTAAGGTATCAGAAACAGATAACTGCTTTGAAGTATCTGAAAAATGGGATGTAAAGGTCTACGGCAAGCTATTGAGTGAATATGTCAAACAGGCAATCGGTGCTATCTATCCAGTAGGAAGCATTTACATGAGCGTCAAGAACACAAATCCATCCACCTATTTTGGAGGCACTTGGGTTGCTTGGGGAACAGGTCGAGTTCCGGTTGGTGTCAACGCAAATGATACCAACTTTGCTACAGTCGAAAAGACCGGTGGTGCTTCTACCGTTACATTGACCGCAGCACAAATGCCTTCGCATACTCATGCAAAAGGAACGCTGGCAACAGCCAGTGCCGGTGGACATACTCATGATCTGAAGAACCAGAAAACCTCATGGGGAACCAGTGGTGGCAATCGAGTTTTAATTGATGCCACATCCGGTTATACAGCAGTCAGCAACAAGACCACAACAAGTGCTGGCTCACATTCACATACAATCTCTGGCGCTACTGCCGCATCTGGTTCTGGCAGCGCGCACAACAATCTGCAGCCCTACATCACATGTTACATGTGGAAAAGGACTGCTTAATTTTTATCCGCAGCTATCAGATGGTAGCTGCTTTTCTTATATCTAATTTCAGAAATGGAGGTACTTATCAATGAAAGAATTCTGGAACACAATTCAACTTATCTTTGCTGGCATTGGTGGCTGGCTGGGTTATTTTCTCGGAGGCTGTGATGGATTACTCTACGCTCTTATTGCCTTTGTTGTTATCGACTACATCACCGGCGTTATGTGTGCAATTGCCAATCACATACTTTCCAGTGAAGTTGGCTTCAAAGGTATCTGTAGAAAGGTATTGATTTTCTTGCTCGTTGGCATTGCCAATATCCTCGACATTCATGTCATCGGATCTGGCAGTGTGCTTCGTACTGCAGTCATCTTTTTCTACATTTCCAACGAAGGCGTCAGCTTACTTGAAAATGCTGCCCACCTCGGACTTCCAGTCCCAGAGAAAATCAAAACCGTATTAGAACAGCTTCATGATCGAAGCACAAAGGAGGACAACTAACATGGCATACACAAACAGTAACCTGATATCTTATACCAAACTTAGTCCGAATCACTCCGGACAGCGTACTCATAGTATCGACCGCATCACCCCGCACTGCGTGGTGGGTCAGTTGTCAGCTGAGAGCATCTGCGGATGCTTTACCAGTCCGTCCAGACAGGCAAGCTGCAATTACGGCATTGGCAAGGACGGTCGTATCTCTCTTTGCGTGGAGGAAAAGAACCGCAGTTGGTGTTCTTCTTCCAACGCTAATGACCAGCGTGCTGTCACCATCGAGTGCGCCAGCGATATGTCTGAGCCGTATGCAATGAATAGTGCTGTTTATAACTCACTGATCAAGCTCTGCGTTGACGTTTGCAGACGTAACGGAAAAATGAAACTCTTGTGGCTTGCCGACAAAAATAAGACTTTAAATTATGCGCCGAAGTCTGATGAAATGGTGCTGACGGTCCACAGATGGTTTGCGAACAAGTCCTGTCCCGGTAACTGGCTATATTCCAGACTCGGTGATCTGGCCGCTAAGGTTACTTCTGAGCTTTCCAAAACCACTTCCGGTGGCGGCACTGCTTCTACTTCACAAATGTATCGTGTCCGCAAAACTTGGTCTGATTCTAAGAGTCAACTTGGTGCCTACAAGATGCTAGCTAATGCTAAGAAAAAGGCAGATGAGAATGCTGGATATAAGGTATTCGATGCCTCTGGTAATATTGTTTATCCAACTGCCGCAAAGCCGACCAAAACACCTGCTGCAAATACTTCTTATAAGGTTCAGATAGACATTGCCAATTTGAATATCCGCAAGGGGCCGGGTACCAACTATGGTAAAACAGGTCAGTTCACCGGCAAAGGCATCTTTACAATCGTCCAGGAATCAAAAGGCGAAGGTGCTACCCTCTGGGGCAAACTGAAATCCGGAGCCGGATGGATCTCTCTGGATTTTGCCAAAAAGATATAAGGCATACCAATCACAGGGTCTGTGGGAGTTATCTCCTGCAGGCCCTCTTTTTTATTTATCTTTTTTCGGCCAAACTGCCATCTCGCCTCCATTTAGTAGTGAGGAACTTCCTCAGATTGGAGGCAAAATATGCAAGAAAACATTACAGCTTCAATGCCGGATTCTACTTCTCCGAAGCCAATACAACAGTCTGATATTCAACAAGATTATGACTTTTTACATGCGCAAAAAGTTTCAGAAAAGATGCTGTCGCTTGGACTTATTTCCTTGTCGGAATTCAACAAATTAACTGAAATAAACCGTAAAACATTCTCCCCGTTTTGGGTTGAGATTATGCCCAAAATTCCTTGATATATAAGGGATTCAGAGCTAATATGTGACACTAACGAGGAGGTGAACTACCGTGAAGAAGGTAACCAAAATCGACGGTGTACAAAAGAATACCGCCATAAATAGCAGGCTCCGAGTTGCCGCCTACTGTCGTGTTTCAACAAGTAGTGACGCTCAGTTGGAAAGTCTTGAGGCTCAGAAAAGCCACTATGAACAATACATCAATTCTCGTGAGGATTGGCAGTTCGCCGGTCTCTACTTTGATGAAGGTATCACAGGTACCAAAGCCGAAAAACGTCCGGAACTGCTCCGCCTGATTACGGATTGTGAAGCAAGGAGAATCGACTTTGTAATTACCAAATCTATCAGCCGTTTTTCTCGAAACACGACGGACTGCTTGGCTTTAGTGAGAAAACTTCAAAGTCTGGAGATTCCTATTTATTTTGAAAAGGAAAACATAAACGCTGGTTCAATGGAAAGTGAACTCTTCCTCGCCATTCTTAGCAGTATGGCTGAAGGTGAATCCGCATCCATTTCCGAAAATGCGAAATGGTCGGTGAAGCGCCGCTTTCAAAATGGAACCTACAAACTCGGCTACACTCCTTACGGCTACGATTGGGATGGTAAAAATATGATCATCAATCCAGATCAGGCTGCTGTCGTAAAAAGAATATTTGCGGATATTCTTTCAGGAAAAAGCACAAACGCTATTGCCGATGAACTAAACGCAGAAAAGGTTCCATCCAAGAAAAACACCAACTGGACTTCCAGCACTATTCGAGGCATTCTCGCCAATGAAAAATATACCGGTGATGTCATTTTTCAAAAGACATATACGGATGAAAACTTCAATCGGCACACAAATTATGGTGAGGTTGACCAGTACATGGCTCTGGATCACCACGAAGCGATTATCAGTCATTCAGACTTCGACGTAGCGAATGCTCTGGTTAATCAACGAGCCGCAGAAAAAGGTATTGAAAAAGGCAGCGATAAATATCAGCAACGTTATGCATTCTCAGGAAAAATAATCTGCGGAGAATGCGGAGACACCTTCAAGCGCAGGATACACTCTTGCATCACATATAAGTATGTCGCCTGGGCCTGCAACACGCACCTGAAGAATAAGGAATCTTGCCATATGAAATATGTAAGGGATGATGAGATAAAAGCCGCATTCATTACAATGCTAAACAAGCTCATTTATGGCTATCGTTTGATACTTACTCCTTATCTCAAAGTACTTGAAAACTCATCTGGCGACGAGGCCATTCATCGCATTCAGCACTTGGAGCAACTCATCGCTCAAAACAGTGAGCAACGTGAAGCATTAACCAAACTGATGGCACAGGGCTATATCGACCAGATTCTATATAATCAAGAAACAAATGAACTCCTCCTGCAGGCAGAGACATATCGCTCTGACATTGAAGCAATTACCATCGGAATGACCGGTGACGCAGCCAAGGTTACGGAAACCAGGCTTCTGCTCCACTTTGTGTCTCATACCGATATGCTTACAGCCTACAGCGAGGAGCTTTTTGAAAACTACGCAGACCACATTGAAGTCATGAGTAGAAATGAAATCAGGTTTGTTATGAAATGCGGTCTGACATTCACAGAAAGGATTGGTGATTAGATGGGCCATACACCATTTGGTTATAAGATAGAAAACGGTATCGCAGTTATCGATCAACCGGCTGCAGATAAGCTCAGACAGCTTTACAAAAATTATCTGAGTGGTATGTCCTTATCAAAGGCTGCATCTGCTGCCGGAATTAAAACTTATCACGGCACCGCTAAGCGATTGATGGAAACCGCCCATTATCTTGGAGACAGTTTCTATCCTGCTATTATCGACAAAGGTACCTACCAAAAAGCACAAGAGGAACGCAAGCGCCGAGCCACTGCACTCGGACGAAATAATAAGCAAACACAAATGAGGAAGCTACAGATACCTACCCGTTTTCATATGGGTGAGGTCACTGCCCTTTATGACAATCCCGTCAAGCAGGCAGAATATCTGTACAGCCTCATAGAAAGCGAGAGTAAATAATGGGAAATGTAATGTTAATTCCTGCAAGGCGACAGGTTGGAAGTAACGCCAGAAAGCAGGAAGAAGAAAAGCCAAAACTCCGAGTCGCAGCGTACTGCCGCGTCAGTACAGACAGCGATGAGCAGGCTACAAGTTATGAAGCTCAGGTCGAGCACTACACAGAATACATACAGAAAAATCCTGATTGGGAATTCGCCGGAATCTATGCTGATGACGGTATATCTGGCACCAACACCAAAAAGCGAGAAGAATTCAATCGTATGATTGATGACTGTAAAGCTGGTAACATTGATATGATTATTACCAAATCCATCAGCCGCTTTGCCAGAAACACGCTAGACTGCCTGAAATACATAAGGCAGCTCAAGGACATGAACATACCGGTTCTGTTTGAAAAGGAGTCCATCAACACAATGGATGCCAAAGGTGAAGTTCTTATCACCATCATGGCTTCTCTGGCCCAGCAGGAATCACAGTCCTTAAGTCAGAATGTCAAAATGGGCTTACAATATCGCTACCAGCAAGGCAAGGTGCAAATCAACCACAATCGCTTCCTTGGCTATACAAAGGACGCAGATGGGAATTTAGTCATTGATCCAGAACAGGCCGAAACTGTAAAGCGTATTTATCGAGAATATTTAGAAGGTCTCAGTATGGACAAGATTGCTGCAGGCCTGGAGCGTGACGGTATCCTTACTGGTGCCGGAGGGAAAAAGTGGCACACAAGCACCATCAACAAAATTCTCCGTAACGAAAAATACATCGGTGATGCTCTGCTCCAAAAGACCTACACCACTGACTTTCTAAACAAGACCAGAGTTAAAAATAACGGTCTTGTTCCGCAATACTATGTAGAAGGTGACCACGAAGCCATTATTCCGAAAGACATTTATCTGCAAGTACAGGAAGAACTGGTCCGCAGGCGATTAGTAAAAACCAGTGCCAACGGCAAGAAACGAAGCTATAGCTGCAACCACTGCTTCTCCCAAATCGTCATCTGCGGAGAATGTGGTGAAATGTTCCGAAGGCTCCACTGGAACAACCGAGGCGTCAAGTCAATTGTCTGGCGCTGCATCAGCAGGTTAGAATCCACCGGGCTTGAATGCCACGCTCGAACCATCAATGAGCTGGTTCTTCAGGATGTTGTCGTCAAAGCAATAAATCAATTGCTTGGCGACAAAAGCAATTACCAAGCACAGCTTCAGCTTAACATTGCTGCAGTCATTCGAGCTTCGCAGGCAACAGCCATTGACAGCATTGACGAGAAACTGATGGCTCTACAACAAGAGTTGATCCAGAAAGCCAACAGCAAAGAGGACTACGACGAAATAGCGGATGAGATCTTCAAACTCCGAGAACTTCGCCAGAAAACAACCGTTGATACAGCCGCAAGAGATGAACAGATAAAGAGAATTAACGACCTGCAGGATTACATTTCGCAACAGACCACCTATCTTACAGAATTCGATGAATCACTAGTGCGACGCTGGATCAAGCAGATCACCATCTGGGATGACCGCATCACAGTTGAATTGAAATCTGATGTCAGCATTGATGTGGATGCATAAGCCCCATAGACGCACGAAACCCTCCTGACCGTGATGGCCGGGAGGGCTGTCTTTGTTATTCAAAGTTAAAAGGGCATAGATGTTCTCGTTAAAAATTCATTATCATCTGAAATTGATTCAACATTAAAATACGGATTTGCATGATAAAATACTGTCTTTTCTTGTTGTTCATAAAACATACAGATGCCACCTATAATTTCTGTGTCTTTTCGATATTTTCTGTAATGCAATAGACAGTCGTCGCCAATTACATCCTCAGCTTTATATCTTCCCAGAACATCAATATTGCTAGAACCAGTTACTAAAATAGTATTAAACGGACATTCATGTGCGTATATGTCATCTTCACGCTCAGTAACCAGAAGAATATATAATTCATCTGGCATTGTATCAAAACTTCCATTCACTTCAATATATGCATATGACAAATCTTTATCTGGTTCATTTTTTAGCTTTTGTTGACGTACTCCAGATATTCCGTGTCTTCTGTTTTGAACGTATACGTCCCTTACAAATTCCTCTTTAAACACGTTCTGAAATTCATCCCATGAATCATTTAAAAAATCAAGAGTTGCGAGTAACTGGTCAGATAATTCGTTTTTCCCATGTTGTATATCCTTACGGAAGAACGGGCCGATTTCAGCCCTATTAGAACTTCCCAGAATCCCCATTGAAAGTTTATTTGCAATATCTCCAGTGTGCTTAGTTCTATTATTGATAGCTTCAATATATTTAAATTCTGTTGACTGCGATATCTTATTAAGCCATGATTGCATCTTAGGAAACGCGGCACTGTAGGTCTGCTGGTTAAAGCACCTAACCATTATTTGAATATCTACAGAATCCACCTTTTTACCTTTATTTGCTAAAATTCCAGCGTTTATTATCTGACTCATAGAGTCAAATGTATTCATAGTATACTGAAAAAAATCGCGAAGTAGTTTATCAAATAAAAACCACGGGTCTATCTTTTCACCTGCAACTCTTACCTCATATGTCGGTGCATTTTCAGTCGTTACAGATAAATGCTTCACATTTTTCCCATCTTCAGTAACTTCATCAACAAAATCAGATGATATATTCTGTTGCCAACGAACTGTTTTAGTAGTCATTTTGTCGATTATATTCTTAATTGTATCCGAACAGTACTGTACTGTAGCAATATTCTTTTCCGTATATTCAATAAACTGCCAAGCAGAATAAATGTTGTGCGCTATTAATTCCTTCTTTAACGTACTATCTACCATTTCACTCATCCTTTCCTCTTATAGAAGGTGTTTCGCCAAACTCAAACCTTGCTTCACGTGCGGCTGTTGCTGCTTTAGCAAGTTCTTCTTCTGTTACATCAGGGACAATCCACAGTCCACGCATAAAGCGAGAATAGTATTCCTTTTCTGATAATTCTTTTGGTGCAAGAAACCTAACATTTTCAGGATACTTCTCTGATGACCATTCCCAAACATACTCCATAATACCAGCAAACTTATCTATTTTAACTGCTTCCGGCGAGCCAACCAAAACTGAGAATTTGATATTCGCATGGTCTTTATTAAAGCAAAATTCCTCACACTTTTTCATTTCACGCTCGCTTAAGGGCTTAGCTTTAATTTCAAACCATCTGTCAAGGCTTGGAATATAGAAATCCGGGAGATAACGAATACCATTCATCTCAAATCCTTCAACTTCGTATTCATATTTCAAACCAACCATGTCAAAGAAAATAGCCCAGCGAGCTTCCAAGCGGCTTCTGAATCGAAAACCATTATATTTTGTCTCAATAGATTTTATTGCTTTCCCCACTTTCGTTCCTCCTTTAATATCATCTATCCCACTGCCAAGTCTGCCCTTTAGTATCGAGTAGCTTGAACTGCGGTCGGTTCTGACAACAATCCTAATGCCACAACCTCTGACATCTAATCCACAGCCTAAACCCTACCGCTATTCTCCGTTTACTCAAATTCTCTACAATCTGACCGAAAAGTAGATATGTTTCCATACAAGAAAACCGAGCTTTCCGCAAGGCTTCTCTGATGATGCTAACCTTACAAAAAGCCCGGAAATACGCCACTTTTCAGCACTTGATTTTATTTTCTTGACAGCAAACAGACCGTCTCGACTTGCGAATTTTTGTCCAAACCTACATTTAGAAGATCCTCAACTATTGGAAGTTTAAAATGGATACTTTTTATCCATTGACCATTAGCTTGTCTTTCTTCATAAATATGTATCTCTTCAATTATGAGTTCTACAAATTTCCGCTGTTCGTCATTACTCATTTTACTATATAGCTTATCAAATTGCATTAGAATTCTATAAATGTTTTCACTAGTTAACTTTTCTTCTTCGATTGTTAACTTTCTTGCATTTGCATCATTCAGTAATTCTCTAACACCTTCAATCTTATCGTACATAGAATACAAGCGTTCATTCAAATCATTTTTTATTGATATGTAATGTTTATTTTCCGGATCAAGCATATCAATTTCACTAATTAAGTTATTCTTTATTAGTTGGAACTGTCTTAACTGTTTTTCATAATTTTTGATTTCTAAGTCAATTTCTGAAGTATCAATTTTGGTATTAATCTTATCTTCCATAATCGATATCAACTTTGGATTATTGACTGCTTTAGATAATATTTCTATCACAGCGCTATTTAAACATCTTCATTTATCTGCGTGTTATATGTACATTTTTCTCCATTAATGAACTTTCTATGTTTACATCCATAATAATAAAAATCTTTATATTTAGAGCCATCTTTCCTATGCTTAATTGATTTGTTTCCATACATCCCTGTTCCACAAATCGGACATTTCACTAGTCCTGACAATAAATGTCTTTGCTGATTTTTAACTCTATCAACAACTTCATATTTTTTAGCTTGTGAAGCAATTTTAAGCTGTGTTTTATTCCACAACTCATCATCAACAAGAGCTTCATGAAGTCCATCTACCAAAAGATAATCATCAGATTTAACTTGTTTATATTCATTTCTTGTTCCATGTACTTTCTCCGTTTTTCTTCTCCCATAAGCAATTTTTCCATTGTATACAGGATTATTTATAATTTGTCTAATCAGATGTGGAGAAAATAATGGATATTTTCCATTTTGTCTAGCAATTTTTCTAATGCCATGATTTTCTAAGTATTTAGCAACGCCATTTGCTCCCATGTCAGTATTAGCATACATATCAAAAATCATTCTAATCGCTTCCGCTTCTTCTTCGTTGATTTCCAAAACACCATCGACTATCTTATATCCATACGGAGCAAATCCACCGTTCCACTTTCCATCTCGAGCTTTCTGAATACGCCCTTCCATTGTTTGAATTCTGATATTCTCACGTTCTATTTCTGCAACAGCAGATAATACAGAAATCATCAATTTACCAGCGTCTTTTGAGGAATCTATACCATCTTCAACACAGATTAAATTGACACCATAGTCTTGCATAATCTGAAGCGTAGAAAGTACATCCGCAGCATTTCTTCCAAATCTTGATAATTTATAAACCAATACATAAGATATTTTATCTTTCCCTGAAATAATGTCATTCAGCATTGTTTGAAATTCAATTCTTCCATCAATGGACTTTCCTGACTTTCCAGCATCTTCATACTCATGAACAATATTAAATTGACTATAATCAGCAAACGCTTTTATTCTATTTTTCTGTGCTTCCAATGAATACCCATCAATCTGCATTGCTGTAGATACTCGTGTAT
>NZ_JBKWZF010000034.1:0-13983 GCF_046991905.1 Finegoldia sp.
GTGGATCAGATACCAAAGCCTTTGAGCAATCTGTGTTTTTTCAAAGCTCGCCGCTTCAACAAGCTCCACATTAGTTGCAAACTGCCCGTTTTCAAGCAGCTCACCGATACGCTCAGCCACCTCGTTCCAAGTGATGATATTCGTATTAGAATATCTTGCTGTCTTTCCCTTAGCCAAGTGAATACCATCTTCTCCATACCAAGCAGAAACCGCACCTCTGCTTGTTTTAAGTCCGTATCCTCCACGATAGATTGTTTTCAATCTTTCAGCGATTTCATCGGCTGATTTCTGCTTCATAAATTCTGTCGCAACCATCATTCTGGCATTATCAGTATTACTTCCATGGATCAAAATGGTATCAATATCTTCTTGGGCAAAAGAAAAAGCGAAGGTCGCATTGGTTTCTACGCTCTCCGCTTCATCTATCCATCTGATCTGTTCCTGCTCACTAAGGAACAAATCTAAGGTTAATTGTTGATTAACTCCGTCATAATCACTTCTTCGGCTTGTGCCTTTAGTGCGTTCATGTGCTGCACCCAAGACATCTGGTTCTCTTTCTTGCTCGGTGCCGGATTCTTCTCTAGCAACTGGTTCATCAGCACTTCCATTCTCTTGTTCGCTGTTTCGTCCACTTCCCAAAGGTGCGGAAACAGTGTTTCTGTCAAGATCATGTCGTTGTAAGTCATCGGTCTGTTCTCCTTGAGGAACGCTCTCCTCATTCTTGCGTACTTCCCTAATGGCTTCGCTTCTGTATTCTGTAACTGAATCTCCGGAATCAAATATTCCCCAACTTTGCTGTAGTTCATCTGTGTCGTCATATCGTTCGCTCCTTTCGACCTCTTTTTGTTGTTCAAATGCAATCACTGTTTTTTCAATTTCAAGAAACATCTCGTTACTGATCGTGCTGACCGCTGTCCCCAAAGCATTGACGCTTTTTCTTGTGTTGAATTCAAAGATGTTTCTGAAATCTTCCTCATCAAAGTAGGCTTCGGCATTATCCGTCAGTCTTGAATAAAGGCTGTAGGCAACGCTTGTCGATACTGCTCTTGTAAAGGCTACTTCTAGGTTAAGTTCATCATAACCTTCCAAGAAAGATTCCGCAATGATGTCAGCCATCTCGGTTCTTCTGTCGCTGAAATATTCTTCCGCAAGCTTTTCTGCAACATTTTGAAGCTGCATTTCCATATTCCATTCTTTTTTCGCTCCAAAGGCTTTTTCCATAGCTTCCTGAATCGGAATACGATGACTGTCATCAAATTTCCACAGTTTTTCAAGCTCACGAGAATTTCTTCGGCTGCCAGTATCTGCATATCAAATACATACCCAAATATGGTCTTTCGCCCGTAACGAATAAGGATCAACCACGCTTTACATATCGGTACTTTTCTTCTTTCCACTGGTCAAATTCCATACATAACGTCGCATTCGGTCGCTGGGCATGGATCATCACTTGATCCGGATAATTGAAATCATAGTTCTTTCCCATCGTTGTAAGAAACGAAGTCCATGATTCCACGCTGCTTGAGATCTCTCTAATTGCTCTTGCAGCTACGCCGGCATAGTATTTTTCTTTTTGATTCATCTGCTAACCTCCCGTCCTTAAAAATCCGGATAAAAGCACAGACTGTCAAATTCCTTGTCGCTCATCTTGTTCAGCTTCAAAAGAAGCGATTCACTCATTTCCTTTAGCTCTGTTTCATCATTGTCAAGCTGTGCTTTCATCTGTTCTAGTGTTTTAATCAAATCTTTTCTTGTTCCTGTTTGATAAATCAGTATCAGCATTTTTTCATCATGCGTAAATTCCATCATTCCAGCTCTCTTTCCAAATGTGCTTTGGAAGGCTTTTTGATTTCTCCTATGACTGACGGTTCTTTCAGTTTTTCTAAAACCGATGGTTTCTCCAGACTATCCATGACTTTTCCGTTGTTGATGACACCGTCAATCATTCCATAATCATCTTCCATCGACATTTCTGCATTTTTCAAATAGTTCTCAGGCTTCATAAAGTCCGTCAGTTCTTTAAAACCAATCGTATCAACATAATGGCAAGATACCACATCATTCGCTTTCAATGCCACGATGTCGCTTACCGATAAGCTGTGTCCTCGAAAATCCTCTGGGTGATAAAGATTGAATTTTTCGTATAAGCTTTCAAGCAGAACACTCTGCGGTTCAGCTGATTCCATTGGTGCAACATAGACGATTTCATAATGATCAATCTGTGGCGTCTTTCCCAAATAGTTCAGCTCAGTCATCGAAGCAAACCTCTCCATTGCTGTTTCTTCCGTTCTTTTCAGCTGCATAATGGCATAGCAGTCATTGGTCGATTCGATAAATGCCTCTAACTTTTTCTCATGGCTGGCTCCGTTGATTTCGTCCCATTTTTCTATTTTCATCGTAGCTCCCCCTATCTTTCCTCACCAAAGAACATCTCTGATGACTGTTTATTCTCTAAAATGGATTGCTTATGGCTCTTGAGCTTCTCAAGCACCGAAGAAATCTGTTTGGTTTCTATCTGTTCCACTTTTTCAAGCAAATCATCATAGTCGATTGCCACCAAATCCTTTCTGCCAAGCTTAAAGTCATTTAAGATTTCTTTTCTGGCTTCTTTCATGGTAAGCTCCGGATCATCAAGCTGACCGCCATCAATCTCATTGAAGTTCTTGTCATAAAGAGTGTAGTCATATCCATCTTCCGAAGTCTGCAAGGCAAGATAATGATTCTGACCGACTTTCCATGCTGTCTGTTCGTCCATAATCTCATCTTCCGGATAATACTTTGCTCCGACACGCTCCATCATCTCTGCAAACTGACAGATGTGAAAAAGCTCGCTTCCAATCTTGGTATGATAATCATCAATATATTTGCAAGTCTTGATAACCGGCTCATTAGAAAACTCAATCTGGATTGTTGCTCCGTCCGGAATACGAAACAAATCATCATATTTACTGTTAATAAATCGAATTTCTTTACTCATAGCTTACCTTTTTCCTTTCTGCTCAAAGGACAGCGAAAACTTTGCTCTGCCATCTGCTTCCGTACTTAACAGCACATCGGCATTGTAGCTTTTACCTGTTTTCTTGGACTTACAAACCTTGAGCCTTGCTTTTCCATCACGAAGCAGCATATCGACAATATGAGGATTGATTTTCTTTCCGATATAGGTAAAGAACGCATTGTCTTTCCATAACACAAATCGGCACTGCTTATTGTCGCAGAACCAGCCTTTCTGACGTTCGATTACTTCACTGCCACAATGAGGGCAACGACCTACTACATGATTTTTATTTGGCATAATAACATCTGCTCCTTTCACAACTTCGTATGTTCCTACTAAATCTCTAACCATTGTTTGAATATCTTCCATAAACGCTTCTCCCTCCATTTCTCCTTTTTCAATTCCGATAAGTTTTTCTTCCCATTCCGCTGTCATGGTCGGCGATTGGATCTGCTCCGGCATAACCGTTACAAGAGCAACCCCAACATCAGTAGGAATGAGGTTCTTTGTCTTTTTATCGCCAACTCGTTTGACATAGCCTTTCTGCACCAGTTTTTCGATAATTCCGGCTCTTGTTGCAGGTGTTCCGATTCCTTTTCGTTCTGCTTCTTTTGGCATTTCATCAGCACTGGCATTCTCCATAGCTGAAAGCAAGGTGTCCTCTGTAAAATGTTTCGGTGGTGATGTCTTTCCTTCTTTGACTTCTGCCTTTTGAATATTCAAAACATCTCCGTCGTTAAGCTTAGGAATCTGATTCTTCTCTTTTTCTTCCTTTGGATTCAACGCTTTCCAACCCTTGCTTAAAACTGTTTTTCCTTTGGATTTGAAAGGCAAGCCACCACAAGCAAGCTCCACCGTTGTTTCTTCAAAGATATAAGGCTTGCTGACAGATACCAGTAATCTATGACAAATCAGATTCAAGATCGATAACTCGCCACTCGGAAGTTCTGATATATTGATACCGGCAATCTCTTTTGTCGGAAGAATGGCATGGTGATCTGTTACTTTCTTGTTGTTGATAATCTGCTTCGTTTCAACCTCAATAAGCTCTTTCTTGATGAACTTTTGTGTCGATTTAAGCAGCTCTGACAAACCGTTTCCCATATCTTCAGTAATGAATCGGCTATCGGTACGAGGGTAGGTGATCAACTTCTTTTCATACAGGCTTTGAGCATAATCAAGCGTCTGCTTTGCTGTATATCCAAGCAGTCTGTTGGAATCTCTTTGCAAACTTGTAAGATCATATAAAGCAGGTGCTTTTTCTGATTTTTCCTTAGTCTGTACCTTGATGACATCTATCGTTTCCTTTGCTTCACATTTCTTTCTGTCTGCTTCAGCTTCTTCTTTTGCTTGATAACGCTCACTGCTTGCAGTAAATCCATCACAATCAACTTCTACCGTATAAAAGCTTTCTTCATTAAAAGCAGAAATAGCCGCTTCTCTTTGTACTGTCATCGCAAGCGTAGGTGTCATCACTCGCCCAACATTTAAAGACTGCTTATACAGGCAAGAAAAAAGTCGAGTAGCATTGATACCAACTAACCAGTCGGCTCGCTCTCGACATAAAGCAGCTTCATACAGCTTGTCATAATTTGAAGAAGGTTTTAAGTTTTTAAATCCATCTTTGATTGCACTATCTTCCATTGAAGAAATCCAAAGTCTTTCAAATGGCTTAGTACAGTGGCACTGATGATAGACCAGTCGAAAAATCAGCTCTCCCTCACGCCCAGCGTCCGTTGCACAGACAAGGCTGTCAATATCTTCTCTCTTCATCAGATTCATCAATATACCAAACTGTTTTCTTGTTGAAGAAGATACTTCATATTTCCACTTGCTTGGCATGATAGGCAAATCATCATAAGTCCATTTCTTGTACTTTTCATCATAGGTTTCCGGTTCAACTAATTCCACCAGATGACCAATACACCAACTTACAATATATCCGTTGCCCTCAAGGTATCCGTCATTTCTGCTTGTAGCACCGATTACTTTGGCAATACTCTGAGCAACAGATGGTTTTTCTGCTAATACTAATTTCATTTTCATCGACTCCTTTCGTTTTTAGGGAAAAATAAAAGCAGCCTCATACTGTAATTAGTACAAGACTGCTATGTAAGACAATTAAATGCTACACCTTAAACAAATTCTGTTCTTTCACAAAACTAATAAATTCTGTGTAAATCTGTTCCGTTCTATCCAATATATTTTGTTCTGTATAATCATTATACAGCGTCGCCATTTTTATTAGCTCGTTATCTTTTGTTCCTTCCTTATAAACTCCTTTATCATTTGAAAATCCTTTATAATACTTCACTTTATCGGCAAAACGATAATCAGAAGCTCTTATATTAATATTCTCTTCTAACAAAGCTTTATTTCCAAGCTTTTCAATATTATTCTTGTCAGACAAGGACTTCTCATTTTCTTGGCGTTTTTTAGGATAAATATGCTCTATCTCTAATTTAGTATCAAGCTTTATCAGCTGTTGACTTGGATCTTGGAACATCCACCATGCTAACATTGACTTCGTAATTGGACGACCATTTGTAAAGATATAATTCTTAATACCTGCTGTTACTTCACTTTCATTTAATAAATATTCACTAAATGAAATTTCTTCTCCATTTACAATGTTGATCATTTCCGGATAAATCGGAGTTCTCAACGCATTGACACCCGGACGAATAAACGCATACGACCAAATAAATGCGATTGTCTTATTTAAGAATGAATATAACTTTTCTTCATCAAGTTCATTCGAAGCAGTTCTATTTGCCATAAAATAAACAGATAAGAAATATGACCACATACCATTTGGTGCATAATGCAAAATAAACAACTGTTTCAATACACGTTCAGAGTATTTGTCTGATTGTGTTTCTATTGAATACCAAAAGCTTGCCAACGACTCTAAATCATCTAATGCATCATCATTTTTCAATAAAGCATAGCTATTCTTTTCGAAGAATTTTCTCAATGCCTCCGTAGTCGTTTTACGATTCCCTTGTTTTGCTCTTAAATAATACATATACTTTGTGAACAACTCGTCCATAGGGGAACCTGACTGAGAACTGAAGATTTGTTCAGATAACAATTCTAACTCTTTCCATCTTGCTATAAATTCATCCTTTTCCCCTTTTAAAGAATAATACTTATACAACTGTGCTTTAAAAATATCTGTATCAGAAAGTGGCTTTCCTCTGTCATTTAAAGTAGAAAAAATTCTTAAAGCTGTATCCTGCGATTCTGCTTCAATAGGAAGCAGAATACAATTTTTTAATACTCTATTTGGTAAAAATGCAAAATACGAAGGATATTCATTTAAAAACTCCTGAATCCTAATTTCAAAAAATCTATAGGTATCAGCATATTTACTTTTCATATCCTTTGTTGCTTCACCATTCTTCAAAATAGAAATAAATTCTTCTTTATCATCATCAGTTGAAACCTCAGAATCGATTTTTAATCGATTTTTATCCGGATTATCAAATTCATCAACTTTCCAAATGCATGAAGCAATGATTTCTTTTGTTTTTACTGTATTTTCATCATTCATTTTAGACAGTCTTGAATAAAATGCTCTGAGCAACAGCATTAGTGTAGTTAATCTCTGTTGTCCATCAATGATTTCTTGTTTACCAGTTTCCTCATTTTTAAAAGTAACAATCGGTCCTAAAAAGTATTCATCGTTATCTGAATCAAAGTTATCTTTGTTACCATCTGGAAAAGCAAAAGAAAATATATCATCCCATAATGTTTGGCATTCATCTTCTCCCCACGCATACGGTCTTTGATAATCTGGAATTAAAAAATCACTTTTTTTATTTGAAAATAATTCTTTAATTGTTTTTTGATCTATGTTTAGCTTTGACAAATTAAGCCCTCCTAACTTTACTAATTTTTCTTTAAAGTGGGTAACTTATTTACTCCTTTTACATTTATTCCAAGAATGCAAGCACCAATGATAAGAGTTCCTCCCATGAATGTTACACCATATTTTAGGACATCTTTCATATACTCTTTAAATTCCTTGTCCTTGTTAGCTATTTTATCAGCAACTTGAATCATCTTTTCATAGTCATCTTTCTTTTCTTCTGGAGTTATGTTATCTCGTTCCAAATCATCTTTAATTGTGTTTAAAATCAACTTATAAGCTTCAATAGATTCTTTATGACTGGCTCCAGCCTCTTTTAAAGCAGAATCACATAACCCTATTAGTTCTTTAACCATATTTCCAGTCATATCAACATACGCAGGAAATTGATTTATTGCAGCAAGTGCAATATCCTTATCCATATTTGGAATTAAAGAAATGAAGTCCATGATTTTAGACTTCGACATATTACGAAAAGAATCAATATCTAACGCCTTCTTCACTTCTTCTTCAGTTACTAAGTATTTAGGCATTTTACCACTCTCCTCTGTCATCAAACTATCAATTATTTTATCATATTTCAGCACTTTTTTCTATATCCAGATATGTATCGGCAGTCTTCACGACTGCCTTTTTATTATGCCTTTTCCACTGATTCTTCATCTTCTTCGTCAATTTCAAAGTAATCAAGCTCATCTTCTTCTTCGTCCAGTTCATCATCACTGTAATCAGCGTCTGGATCTGGTTTGGTTTCTTCTGCTTTCTTCTTTTCTTTCAGCTTCATAAACACAAAGATACCTCCACCAATGATTACAATCACAAGCACTACGATTGGAAGCAAGTTCATCGGTTTATCTGGTTCATGTTCTTCTATAATCTCAACTTTTTCTTCTGACTGAGTTTCCTCGACTTTTGGTTCTTCTTTCTGATTCAGCTCTGCTTGAAGCTTTTCTGCGTCCTCTTTTTCCATCAGCGACATCAAATCTACTTCATCAACTTGATTCAAGAAATGAACGGTACTGTTGCCTTTGTCATCTCGGTCAATAATCAAATAGAAATAGTTACCGTTTTTCGATACCAAAGTTACAAACTGCTTGCCTACGCTTGATTCAGCTCCTACATCATCAACTAGTGTAAGATTTCCATCTGGTGTCAAAGGTTTCTCCGGCTTTGGTTCTTCTTTCTTTTCTTCTGTTGTTTCCGCTGGCGGCTGCTCACTTGCTTTAGCATAAGCTGTTGTCGGCACTAAAGTCCATAATCATTACTGCCATGAGAACCGGCAATACAAATCTTCTTTTAATCGTCATTTTCAATATCCTCCGTAATTTTAAAAGGAACAGTGGTATTTGCTTTTTGAATAAGCTCTGCCAACTGTTCCGGTGTAATGTTTGCTGCATGAACCATATCGTGAATCATGGTGTTTTCCGTTTCCTTGTATTTCTTCTCAAGGTCTTTTACTCGCTGTTCCCACTCATCACGCTTTGTCCTTGCTTTGTTTAAATCTGCTTTGATTTTGTCTAATTTCGTTAACATCAATGTCCTCCTTAACGCAATCTTCCGTAACAATAAAAATGCTGCTGCCAGTATGGTACTTCAATCGAAGCATAAGAAATCGGATTTCCACAATGGATCATCATACCGTTGCTGACATAGATACCGATATGCGAAGCTCCGCTTGTTTCATAAGTTCCTTGAAAGAAGATAAGGTCGCCCGGCTTTGCTTCACTTGGTGGGATAATATCGCACATTCTTCGTAAACTCTCAGCAGTCTGCCTACCAACATTCCAACCATTACCGCAGTTATTGATTACCCATGAAACAAATCCGGAGCAGTCAAAACTTGTTGACGGAGAAGAACCACCCCACACATAAGGATAACCGAGATATTTTTCTGCTTCCTTGATCATCTTGGCAAATTTTTCATCGGTCAGTGCCTCTCCCGGAATATCATAGTCTGTATAAGGTCCGGTCGAATTGGAGTAAATATCATCTTCAAACAAATATGCTCGATTACCTCGTGTCTGAAGCAATACTGCATACCGCTCCATCTCATCATCACTCATACCCATACCGGCAATGACTGTTCCAAGTCCTTTGTTTTTCAGCGTTACATGAAGAATACGATACTCATATTCGACTTCAACCTCATATTCATATTCTTCCGTTGTTGTTTCTCCTGTTTCGGGATCAGTAACTTCTCTTGTTCCAGTCCTTGTTTCCGTTCTCGTTCTTATCTCAATTTCTTCCCTTATAGAAAGCTCATATTGACGGTCAAACAGTTCTCTTAAAGTATCCTGCACCTCTGCTCTGGTATAATCCTCAAACTTAACCGTCAGATAGGAAGTCAGCTCATAAGGATTGTGGTTGATTTCGTCCAAATGGTATCGGTACTCATCATAGCCGGAGTGGGTGCTTTCAATATTATTGATTTTTGACTGCAAACCGGCTTCCAGTGCTTTGTAATCATCATTTGCTCCAATGATGTCCTCATCTTCTGCTGTATAAGAAGTTCCAAGCACCGTATTCATACCACCATGAAACATGACGGAACAGGAAGAAAATGCTCCAAGAAGCAGCGTAAGAACAAGTCCGAATCCCAATACGAGCAAAATTGTATGAGAATGCTTCGATATAAATCCACCGATCTTTTCAGTGAATTTTTTCGTATTCTTAGTTGCTGTCTTTGTCGTACCGGCAGTTTCTTTTGCTCCTTTCCCCGTCTTAGCTACTGCATATTCTTTCTTGATGTCTTGTTTCTGTTTCCATCGTGAAAAAGGATTGGAAGAAGGCTCTACGCTTTTTTGCTTTTCATAAAGCGTATTGATATTGGCTTTGTCCGCCTTCTTTTCCAATCGTTCTGCTTTGCTGTATTTTTTCATCTTGTGGCTGTAATGAGCCTGTTCCAAACTGCGAACCGAAGTTTCTGCCAAACTTCCGCTTTGCCTAGCTGAATCAACACCGGCATTTTCATCTTCATTCTTGGAAAAAACCTCATGCACGCCTTTAGAAACCACCGCACTGCCTCCAAGCGTGGCTGCTCGCTTCAGCTTTGATGGACTCTTAATATTATCCGTTGCCACCTCAGCCTTAGCAAATCTCAGCTTTTCAGAACGAGTTGCTGCCTTTTCCTTGTCAGTAATAATCTTGCTTTTTGCCTTGTCCGACCTGTCTGCGATTTTTTCTGCTTTCTGATGCGCTTTCACCACCTTATCATCACGAAAATCTTCTTCCATAAATGTTAAGCGTGTCGTCTTTTTCTTCATCAGCTACACCTCAGCTTTCTCGCTTACCTCGGATAATTTTGTCGTCATAATACGATATAACTCAAGGTCAGTCGGAAACCTGTCTACAAATGGAAGAATTACATTGCCATAAAACAGCAAGCCTTCGCCCTCGCCGGAATGCGTTACATAAGAAAGCTGGTGAGGAGAGATATTCAGCTGATTGGCTAAAATCTGCCTATCGCCGGACGCTTGGTTCAGCATATAGATGAAGTCGGAGTTTTCAAAGATATTCTCGACTTCTCGGCTCAACAGAAGATCCTTTACATTCTGAGTGATTCCTGTCGGGATACCTCCCCATTTACGAAATCTTTTCCAGATTTCAACCGAATACGCTGCTGTCTGTTCTTCCTTTAGAAGCAAGTGAAACTCGTCCATATAATAGCGTGTCGCTTTGCCGGCATTACGGTTTGCGGTTACTCGTCCCCATACCTGATCCTGTACCACAAGCATTCCAATCTTTTTCAACTGCTTTCCAAGCTCTTTGATGTCATAGCACACCAAACGGTTATTGATATCTACATTCGTTCTGTGATTGAACAAGTTCAACGAGCCTTTGACATAGATTTCAAGTGCTGTCGCTACATGATGAGCTTCTTTTTCTTCCTGTGAAAGCAGTGCATGATATAAATCTTCTAAAAGTGGCATATTTTCCGGCATCGGATTTTCAAAATATCGCTGATAAATTTGATGAACGCAACGGTCAATGACTGTCTTTTCAATCGGTTGTAGTCCATCTTTCCCACCAACGATAAGCTCGCATAAGGACAAGATGAAATCAGCTTTCAATGCAATCGGATTATCTTCTTCCGAATAATTGGCATTGATGTCCATCGGGTTAATGAACTGCTTACTGCTCGGACTGATCTTTACTACCTGTCCATTGAACTTATATACAAGTGCTGTATATTCCGACTCCGGATCACAAATAATGATGTCATCATCAGTTGCCAAGAAACAGTTGGCAATTTCTCTTTTTGCACTGAAACTTTTACCAGAACCCGGCGTTCCCAATACTAACCCGTTAGGATTCTTTAATTTCTTGCGATCCACCATAATCAGATTGTTGGAAAGAGCGTTCAGTCCATAGTAAAGAGATTCATTGCCACTTTGAAAAAGCTCCTGCGTCGTAAAAGGAACGAAGATTGCTGTGCTTGATGTCGTCAATCCTCTTTGAATCTCAATGAGATTGTTCGCTAAAGGAAGGCTGCTCATCAATGCATTCTCCTGTTGGTAATCTAGTCTTCTTAGAATACAGTTGTGCTTCTGAGCAATAGATTTTGCTTGAAACACATTGTTTTCAAGTTCCTGTTTCGTCTTACCGATATTCATAACAAGAAATGTCAATAAGAACATTCGCTCGTTCTGGCTCTGCAACTCTTTCAAGAGTGCCTTTGCGTCTTTTCCATAAGTCGCCAAATCTGATGGAATGATGTCCATGTCATAACCTGAGCGTACTGCTTTTTTCTGCTCCTCAATCTTGGAACGATCAAGCTCCGTAATTGTATGCTTCACTTTCTTGATAGCTGAAGTCTGATCCACCGACTGAATGTGCATGGTAACGATCTGCGAAGAATCCATATCCAAGAAATCTTTCAACATCTGGTCGCTTAAATCAGAAGCGGTAATCGCAAGATAAGACATTGCTCCATAGACTTCTCCCATCTGAAACACTCGGTTCCCATGAAAGCCGAAAGAAGTCGGTGCAATAAAATCCTTTACCGACAATCCTGATTCTACTAGCCAGTCCCATTCAAACATAAACTTCTCCAAATCTCCCATGTGAAAAATGGAGTGCATAAGTTGCAATCGTTCCTTTCCGTTCAACACCTTTGCACTAACGCCCAATCTTCGATAATTGTTCAGTAAATCCGTCTGCACATGCTCCAGTCTTGGCTTCGCCTGCTTCATGGATTCTGCTTCAATACCAAAAGTCAGATACTTGGCTTTTGTAAGTCCGTTGTTTCCTCGGGCAAGCTGCGACTTCAACATCTGCGTGTACTCGTTTCGTACCGGATTGAACTCATCTTTCTGATGAGGAATACGGATATTCTTTTCAAAGCTTTCAGCGTCCGTACTCATATTCATAAAAGACAGCTCAAAATGAATCGAGCTGTCAAAGAAATTAAGGAAACTGCACCATTCCTCAAAGATTGCCTTTTGATCTTCCTGTTGGGCAAGCTGATAATTGATGTCCTGAAACTGCAAAGTCTTTGTATAATAATTGTCCCTTACTCTGCAAATGCCATCGGGAAACATTCTTTGAAAAGGAATTGACTGCTGTGCAGTTCTTGGAATCCCGTCATATATCTTTGCACTTTCTATCAGCTTTCTAATTTCTTTTTCTTCTTTTTTTGTCAGATTGCTTGGCAGTTTGATATCTGCCGATCTTTTCTTTTTTAGAATTGAAAACAATCGCCTCTACCTCCTTGTCTAACCGGCACTGCCTCATCAATGCCGCATAATAGTTGTCCGTCTTATATGGTCTTTCCTTCGGACGAATAAATTTGCTTTCGATAAAATGCTTCGCTATAACTTCAAGTGGCTGTCCATCTTTTTCATACATTGCAAGAAAGAACAGCGGAAGCATGACGATCATCATACCGATGACAGCCAAGCTGACATTTCCACTCATTCTTAACAGAAAGAAAACCGGCAAACCAATCATTGCTGCCGCACCGAAACAAAGCAGCTGCCTTTTCGTCAAATTAAAAAATATCTTCGATTTCACTCGTGTCAGATCACGAGGAACCGGAACATACGCTGCCATTTAAACCACCTCCAATTCCGGTATAGATATGCCATCAGGTGCTTCATTCCCCCAAGTATCCCAACCATCTGCTTTTTCCCTTGCAAAAAGTTCAATCTTAGGAACATCGCCCATCAACTGCTCTATACGCTTTCTTGCTTCCTCAGGCTTTTTGCTGTGCCTTTCAATATGGGAAACGATGACTTGATGAATCCCTTTGGAATATCGTTTCGGACTTCCTTTTGTCGCCAAAACGCAGATTTCTGCATTGGCTCTTGTCCAATATCCCATTCCCCAAAACAAAGAATCCGATTTCTTGTTCTGCTTGATCCATACGAAAGCCACCGTCTTGTATTTGAATCCCCATGCCTTCAATACCTCGCCCATTTCTTCAAGCAGAGGGAATGTGATCCACATAAACAAAGCACAATCCTTATCTGCCAGCTTTCCTATGGGCAGCTTCTTAATATCCTCAATGCTCATCGTCGAATAATGGCTTTCCGCAGAGCGTCCTTTTCCTTTGTCGCTCCATACACGATAGCTCCAAGGGGGATCGGCATAGATTACATTGTATTTGTTCATCTGCGACCTCCTTAATGGGCATTGAATACGCTCTTTGCCAAGCTTCCTGTCTTAAACAGCGTAAAGCATAGCAGAACGGTGTAACCCATGATTCCCCATATCGACATGATGATGTCATCGCTTAATGCCAGCTCACTGATCAGTACCGCATAGATACCGACACATATCATGATCAAGAAACCTTGAAAACCTAATGCAAAAAGCGACCTCAAATAGTTCTGTCCGACTTGGCTTTGTTCTCTGTTTCCGAATGTTGATAACGGAATAGGAGCCAAGCTCGTCATTAAATAAATCTCAATCATTCTTCCATAGACGATGATGAAAATTACAATCGACAATACCGACATCGTAATCTGCACAATCAGCGACTGTAGGAACAGACCAAGAAGCGGTCCGACTTCCATTTCCATCAGCGTTTCTTCAAGAGCATCCAGCGTTCCCGGATCTATCGCTGTATCGCCGGCAATGATACCTCCGCTTGCTTCTATCACATGATTTG
>NZ_JBKWZF010000035.1:0-13849 GCF_046991905.1 Finegoldia sp.
GGGAATTGCCGAATTTGACACCCTGGACTACATTGAGGTATACGGCGATGTGAACAGCTTTCAGGGCGCTCTGCAGGTGAGCGTGAAAAGAGTCCGCCTCTGCGAAGAGGGAGAATACGATCCTGCCGACTACCTTCCCGTAAGCTCCAAAAATATAGATGACATGTATAAACAGCTTCTGGGCTTTATCGGCAGTGTGGAAAACCAGTACCTGAAAAAGCTCCTGGAAAGCTTTTTCCTGGAAGACGAGTCCTTCATCAAAGCCTTCCGCATGTCCTCCGCCGCCAAAACCGTACACCACGGCTTTGTGGGAGGCCTGCTGGAACATACACTGAGCGTAACCAAACTCTGTGAATACTACTGCGCCGCCTATCCCGTACTGAAAAGAGATCTTCTTATCACGGCTGCCATCTGCCACGATATCGGCAAAACCAAAGAGATTTCTCTTTTCCCCGAAAACGATTATACCGATGACGGCCAGCTCCTGGGACACATCGTTATGGGCACAGAGATGATCGGCCAGAAGGCCCGCACCATCCCAGGATTCCCGCCTGTACTGGAAGCCGAGCTCAAACACTGCATCCTGGCCCATCACGGAGAATACGAATACGGCTCCCCCAAAAAGCCCGCTATCATAGAAGCCGCCGCCCTCAACCTGGCCGACAACACGGACGCTAAGATGGAAACCTTCATGGAAGCCCTTCAGAACACCAAGGATGACGGATGGCTGGGCTATAACCGGCTCTTCGAATCCAATATCAGGATGACACGGATGGAGTAAATATATATGGATATCAAAAAGAATGACATTCTCACAGTAGAAATAACCGATACCGGCACAGAAGGCGAGGGCATTGGCAAGCTTGCACTCCCTGCCCCTGATGCCGCGGACACAGAAGAAAAAGCCGGCGGAAAAGCCGCAGGCTTTACTCTGTTTGTCAAAGATGCGGTCATCGGCGATACCGTACAGGTGAAGGTCATGAAAGCGAAGAAAAACTATGCCTATGCAAAGCTGGAGAAGGTTCTTGTGCCTTCTCCTTTTCGCGTTCAGCCTCCCTGCGCCTTCCACCGCCAATGCGGCGGCTGCCAGCTGCAGTCTCTCTCATATGAAAAGCAGCTGGAATTCAAGCAGAATAAAATCAGGAATAACCTGGTGCGGATCGGCGGGTTTGATCAGGAGAAAATCGACGACTGCATGGAGCCGATTATCGGGATGGAGGATCCCTGGCATTACAGGAATAAGGCCCAGTTTCCTTTCGGATATGATAAAGAAGGGAATGTGGTGACGGGATTTTATGCGGGAAGAAGCCATACTATTATACCTAATACGGACTGTGCGTTAGGGGTGGAGGAAAATCAGCAGATTTTGGAGATTATCCTCAGGTTTATGAAGAAATACGGGGTGTCCGCTTATGAGGAAGTGTCCGGGAAAGGGCTGCTGAGGCATGTGCTGATCCGGAAAGGATTTGCCAGCGGACAACTGATGGTCTGCCTGATTATAAATGGGAAGAAGCTGCCGGAGGAACAGAGACTGGTGGATGAACTGTGGAAGATACCGGGAATGACCAGTGTGTCCGTGAATGTGAATACGGAACGGACGAATGTGATTATGGGGAAGAAGGTCCGGGTTCTTAAAGGGGAAGAGAAGATTGAGGATTCGATCGGGGACGTGGTGTTCCGGATTTCTCCGCTGTCTTTTTATCAGGTGAATCCGGTACAGACACGGAAGCTGTATGGACAGGCTTTGGAGTATGCGGGGCTGACGGGGGAAGAGACAGTTTGGGATCTGTATTGTGGGATTGGGACGATTTCATTGTTTCTGGCGCAGAAGGCTAAAAAGGTGTATGGGGTGGAGATCGTGCCGGAGGCCATTGCGGACGCGAAGGAGAATGCGGTAAGGAATAGGATAACGAACGCGGAATTTTACGTGGGGAAGGCGGAAGAGGTGCTGCCGCGGAAGTATGAAGAAGATGGGGTTTATGCGGATGTGATCGTGGTGGACCCGCCCAGGAAGGGGTGCGATGAGAAGTGCCTGGAAACGATGGTGCGGATGCGGCCGGGGAGGATTGTTTATGTGAGCTGTGATTCGGCTACTTTGGGGAGGGATTTGAAATATTTGGGGGAGAATGGGTATGAGGTGGTGAGAGTACGTGGGGTAGATCAATTTCCGGGGACAACGCATGTGGAGACGGTGGTGTTAATGGGGAGGAAAGACTAGGAAATTAAAGGATTTCGAGACTTTGATGAGGATATGTAGGTGTGCTTTTATGGTTGCTTGAGGTGAAATATGTTTCAGATTACTGGGGAAAGGAAAATGAATGTTTTGACAAAAGGGTTCAATTCTGCTTGAAAGATTTTTAATGTCCCACGAAATTACTCCTATTCAGGAAAAAATTGAAATAAGGTATGACAAAAACCTTGTTCAATAAAAGCATAATATCTAAGAAGCAAAAAATATTAGGAAATGGGAATTCTATGTATGTTGGTTTGATTTTTTAATTATAATATAACATTTATAGATTATGATAGCAGGCATATTGATTTATAAATGGAATGGGAGGAATAACATGTCAATACAAGTGGATGATGTTATTAAAGTGTTAAGTAAAATATATAATTTTATTGAAGATGATAATATAGTTAATGAAGAAAATATATTGAACTATGAAACCGATGATATAGAGCCCATTAGAGTAAGGATCTATACAGAGAGTAATAAATTTGATATTTTTAAAGAATATTCTTTTGATGATTGGAGCCTTAATTGTGATGATGATTTTGAATCTGATTATGGATATAAAGAAGATATATTGATAAATTTTAGAAAGTCATTATTACGATTTAGTTTGGAAAGAATCGTAGGAATCAAACCACATGAAGAAGTTGATGATTTTTGTGCTGCTTATGGTTGTCCTGATAAAAGTTATAATATTTACGTAGGATATTGGAACCAAGATATTAGTGAAGATTTAATTAATAGATTTATGGAGTCTGAGAATAGCATTAGAGAGTTATCAGGTATATATACGACTGATAATGTATATGACGCAATAGATGTTTTGATTGCTCAAATACCTGAATATAAGAAGTTATTGAAGTCTGAAAATGAATATTACAAATGTAAATACCTCTATATCTCAAGTATAAAATATGATTTAAAATCTTTTTTTTCAGATGAAGAAAAATTAGTTAAAGCCAAGCATTTTTATAAAGGAACTGAAAACATTCTTATTAAGTTTGAAAATGGATTTATTGGCAGTATAAATTTAGAAGCATATAATATTTATGAGCAAATTATTTCATTGATTAGTATTTTTGAAATACCACAAATCTATACGGATTCGAATGAATATATATATTTAACAGACTCGTATATTAACTGTCTGTTTAATATAAGTGGTTATTCAGAGGCTAGAGATCTTGAGCAGTTATATTTGCAAGAAATGATAGATAAGTTTACCCCTTTTCGAAACCCTCGAGATGTATATTTATATGATTTTTCCCATTTGACTGCCACTCAATTTGAAAAGTTGTGCTATGATTTGTTAATTGAAATGAAATTTGTAGATGTCCATCCTATTGGAAAAACCAATGCAACAGATGGGGGGAGAGATATAATTGCCAATGAAATAGTTAAAGGTGCATTTGGTGATGAAAAGCGACTTTGGATTTTTCAATGTAAGCATAGTAAAAAAAGTCTTGATAGGAAGGATGTTGCAGAAATTGGTGATTTGCTAGAAGAAAATAATGCTCAAAGATATGGTTTATTTTGTTCAAATGATTTATCCTCTTCAGCGATAAATAGAATACAAGCTAAAAATAGGTATCTCAATGGTTGCATCCATTATTGGGGAAAAATAGAAATGCAATCTCTATTAAATCAATATCCAAATATAGTTAGTAGATATGCTTTTTTGCCCCAAAAAACTATTTGATAGTTAACATTAATATGAGAAATAAGTAAAAACCTCCTATGGTATAAAAATAATTAGTAGGGATTCTTGGGAGGGGGAGAGCAACACCTTAAAAATAGCGAAACAATTTCGTTATGTAGTATAAGTATTCTATTTCGTCGCATGTGGAGATGGTAGTTTTCTTATCCGTACAATTTGCTGAGTTAGGGTTCTTTAGGATGTTAACAATGCTGTATTGTTTATCAACTATATTCGTTTTTGCAGTAGCATACTGTCTATTTATACACTCTCTATAAAGCTTAGAATTATTTAGGATATGGTGGTGTCGATAAGTGTAGATAAACAACTTTTTTGATGAAAGACTATATTTGAACATAAAATTTCTATTAAAAGGGATTTACGGCTAAGGTATACTATAATACAAAACATTCTTATTATTAAGTTTCTATAGTTATAACTTGGTGGGATTAATAGATGTATATTTTCTTGTGATAAAAGTATATGTTTATTAGTGCATAAGAGAAGGTATTATGACTATAAGCAATCATTTGAGTATTTTAAAATTAGGGAATAAATTTACAATAAACTTAATCTAAGGTTTTAAAATATTTAAAAAGAAGTTCGTACTCTTTAATATATTGAGAGCGAAAAGAAGAAAAAAATTTTATTACATTAGGATTGTACATGTAAATTTTATTTTGTACAGAATAATTAATGAAATATACAATCTTTACAATATGTATAAGTAGGTAATCCACTATTTAATACGGCTAATATAATATTTTTTTGGCACGAAGATTAATTATTTTCAATGAGCATAAAATGTTAATTGACTTAATCAATATAAATTACTAAAAAATAGTATATAAATTAAAAAATGGAGAATAGCCAATGAAAAAGTATACTTTAAAGGATTTTGCTGAACAAGTTATTCATGAAAATGCCGAACCAATGACAGCGTCTGAAATATGGCAGTACGGTTTGAATAAAGGGTATGATAAAAAAGGAGGTTTTGTTGGTAAAACACCTTGGATCACTATTGGCCGAAAAATAGATATTGATATTAAGGATAATCCTAATAGTAAATTTGGTGTATATGCTCAGCTTCGGCCAAAGAAATTTTATTTAAAAGATGAACCAGTGCCAAAAGAATATAAAGAATATGAAGAAAAGAAGTCTAATAGAACTTTTGGTTTATTAGAGATAGAATTACATAAACATCTAACATATTTTGCATATACGTATCTTGAGCATGTATATACTAGAACAATTCATCATCAAAAGTCAGGGAAGAATGATAAATTTAAAATCTGGTTACATCCGGACCTTGTTGGAGTATCTTTTCCTTCGGATGTTTGGGAAAGTGATGTTATAGCTCTTTCAAAGGAAATGGGGGTACTTCCGTTAAAATTATATTCATTCGAGTTAAAACGTAATTTGAGTTCATCCAATTTACGGGAATGTTTTTTTCAGGCAGTTTCTAATTCATCGTGGGCACATGAAGGATATTTGGTTACAGCTTTTATAGAAAAAGATGACGACTTTAATCAAGAATTAAAACGTTTATCAAGTTCATTTGGCATTGGTATTATTAAATTGGATGTGTACAATCCGGATGATTCCGAAATTCTATTTCCTGCTAGGTCAAAGGAAGTACTTGATTGGGAGACTATAAATAAATTATGTATAATTAATTCTGATTTCAAGGAGTTTATAGGATGTGTCAAAGATACTGGACAGACAAACAGGATTAGAAAAGAATTATATGATAATATCTGCGACTCCGAAAAATTAAAGTTAATAAAAGAAGATAAAATGTTATAAATCCATGAGATCTATTATGTTTTTTATGCCAGTAGGAATCTCCTACTGGCAATTTTTTTTGCATGAATATATTTTAATTAACAAAAAAAGGTATAAATTGTAAAAAAAATAAGTAGCAATGAGATATGGACTCATATAAGTCCCAATATATTCATATTTTCTCCTAAAATTATTAATGAACCCAAATAGGTTCGTTTAGGAGATGATATTATATGGAAGAACAAAAAATAAAACACGACGATTTTATTCATATTGGGAATAATATTAAAAGTATAAGAATAGAAAAAAATATAAAGCAAAAAGAACTTTTGAGAAGACTTCAATACAGTGGGATACAGATGACGAGAGAGTGTTTAGTGAAAATTGAAGGTGAAAGACAACATATCCAGGCATCTCAGTTAAGAGGAATTAGAGATGCTTTGGGAACTACTTATGATGAACTGTTAAAATAGCAGGAGCAACTAAATGCAAGAATTAGATATAGGTATATCATATAATACTTCAGAAAATAACTTAGAACAAGAATTTTATAGACCATGTTTACAGTGGGCTGTTAATTATGATAGAGGTGTGGGCTTCTTTACTTCAGGCTGGATATCCCAAAATTCAATGGGGATGGCTGATTTTGCTAGTAGAGGCGGACATACCCGTTGGATTATCAGTCCTATTTTATATTATAGCGATTATGAGGTGATTATAAATAATAGTTCAGAACAAGAAAAGTATAAGTATTTTCGTGAGCTTTTGCTTAAGAATATAGAATTACTAAAGCTTGAAATGGAAGAGAATACTAAAAATATATTTGCATGGATGCTTTATGATAATATTTTAGAAATTCGCTTTGCGATACCTAAAAATTATTTGGAGGATGGAGATTTTCACGACAAATTTGGGATTTTCACTAATGAATATGGAGAGAAAATCTCTTTTTTAGGTTCTATAAACGATACGAAAAAAGGATTTTCAAATTATGAAAGTATTAAGGTATTTAAATCATGGATTGAAGGTGTATCAGATTATGTTGTTTCAGATGTAAAGAGGTTTGATAAATTATGGAATAATTTAGATTCGAACGTGGAAATTTATACACCTGATTCTGCAATTAAAGAAAAGATATTTACATTAAGAAGTTCTGAACGTCCCTATTTGTTTAAAGAAAAAAAAGATAAGTGGCATCATCAAAAGGAAGCTATGCATATTTTTTTGGAGAAAAAGCATGGTATATTACAAATGGCTACAGGAACAGGAAAAACAAAAACATCTATTAATATAATTAAATATTTATTTGATTGTAATGAGATTTCTAGGTGCTTAGTGATAGTGAGAGGTAATGAGCTTTTAGAACAATGGTATAAAGAAATTAGAAAAGAGATAAAAGATATAATTATTTTTAGGTATTTTGATAAGTATAAAGAATTTCAAGATTTTTTACTTTGGAATAAGAAAGGAATATTACTTATTTCCCGGGAAGAAAGATGGTTATATAATTGCCTTTCGAAATTGGAACATCGGGGAAATGAGTTGGAAACATTAAATAAAACGTTTCTATTATTTGATGAAGTTCATGGATTAGGTTCTCTTTCATTAAGAGAAAGTCTTACAGGAATGATAAGTAAATATCAATATCGATTAGGATTGAGCGCAACACCAGAAAGAGAATATGATCTAATAGGCAATCAATTTATTGAAGAAGAGATAGGACCAGTCATTTATGAATTTGGTTTAGAGAAAGCTATAAAGAAAGGCATTTTATGTGAGTTTGATTATATCCCATTAGATTATGAACTATTGGATTCTGAACGCAAAGAAAAGAAAGAAATAATTGCTAGATATGAATATATGCGAAAACGGGGAATTTATTTTGATGAAGAACAGATGTATAGAGAATTGGCTAATATAAATAAAACATCAAGTGCCAAATTACCTATTTTGGATAATATAATAAAACAAAATTTAGACATACTAAATAATTGTGTAATTTTCGTTGCTAATAAAGAATATGGTGAAGCGGTACAAAATGTTTTAATTAATTATATGCCTAATTATCATACATATTATAGTGCTGATCATTCTAATAATTTAACAAGATTTGCGAACGGTGAACTAACATGTTTAATAACATGTAAAAAGATTTCAGAAGGTGTAGATATTAAATCTGTAAAAAACATAATATTGCTTTCTTCTGATAAAGGAAAATTAACTACAACTCAAAGAATTGGACGAAGTTTAAGACTTAATCCAGAAGAGCCTGATAAAAGAGCACTAATAATTGATTTTGTTTGTATTAATGTTCAAGAATCAGAGGAGAGAGAAAGTACAGATCAAGAAAGAAAAAACTGGTTGAGCGATTTAGCAAAAATTAGGAGAGAATATGGATGAAATTATATAGTGAGTTAGAAGAGTCCATTGGCATGATTATTAATTCTATGGATGAAACAGATACATTCAAAGTAAGATTTGAAAAGTTAATTAATAATTATTTTGAACGAAGTTCTTCAGTATCTGATTTGGAAGATACAATTAATTTGTTAAAGGTGGATTCGGAAATAGAGGGTAAACAATGAATATTGAAGTTATAAATTGGAAATATGAAAATATTCGTAAAATGGGTAATGTTGAAGTCGAAATATGTAAAAAGTCTGGTGAAATATATCCAGTTTCTTTAATTATGATGCCAAATGGGACTGGTAAGACTACTACTGTTACTTTGCTTAGGGGAATTCTGAGCGGTAGAGCGGTTTCTTGGGATGAAAAAATGGTACGCTCGTTTGCTCCTACTAGAGTATATGCAAACAAAGGTAAATTTACTCTTAAAGTATCTTTTGATAAAAAAATATACTTTTATATATTACATTTAGATTATGAACATGGTAAAGCTTTTATTCAAACAAGTATGACTGGTGAAAGCGGAGGTCTAGATGATGGATGGGAAACTCCAAGTATTTTAAAAGGAATTATTGATAATGAAGAATTTGTAAACAGATTTGTTTTTGATGGTGAGCAAGCCAGGAAAACCTTAAGTTCAGGAAATGAAGAAGCAGAAAAAGCAATTGTATATTTATATCAAATTAATAAATTTGATGACTTGATAAATGAGGTCGATAAATTAGTAAAGATAAAGCAAGAACATGGTATTGGGAAAAATACATCAAGAAGTATGAAGGTATTATTAGGAAAGTATCAAACAAGAGAAAATACAGTATTAGATTTAAAACAAAGATTAAATAAGGCTAGTAATCAATTAAGAATTAAAGAGGCTAAAAAAAAAGAATATGAAATAAAATATAGAAATTTTATTGAACAGGATAATAATTTTAATGAAAAAAAACAAAAAATAGATGAGAAATTAAAAAGGAAGGAAATAGAGTTAAGTCAGAGTTTAAAAAGGATTTTGTATTTAATAAAAAAGCCATATAATATCTCCCATGAATTTGCTCAAAGGTTAGAATCCTTAGCTTCAAATATGCAGGTGTTAAAATTACCCAAATCTACTGCACGAGAATTTTTTAATGAGATTGCAGAGGGAGCAATATGTATATGTGGAAGGTGTATAGGGGAAAAAGAAAGAGAAAATATATTAAATAATGCAGATCATTATTTAGGACAGGAAGAGTTGGTTGCTTTAAATGCAATTAAGGGCTCATTAAAAGAGATTAAAGTTACAAACGAACTAAGTGACAGTATTAATAATTTAGAGGAAATTTCAAGCACATTACGTGAATTGGAAAACGATTATAGATTACTTGAAGAAGAGATGGTAAATAAGGGAAATGAAGAAATTGCAGATATACAGAATAATTTGCAGAAAATAGATGTAGAAATAAAAAAATTACAGAATGAAGTATTATTATTGGAGACAAAGGATTTTACTGTAAATGCAGGTCTTGATAAAGATAATAATATTTACTTAGCCGAAAAGGCCTTTGAAGAAGCAAAAGAAAATTACTTAAGGGCCATAGGTACTTATGAATTCACCATGAAAGCAGAAAAAATAAAAGACTATTTAAAGGAGATAAGAAATAATGCTCTGGAAAGTTTGAAAAAACGAGTTATTGAAGAAACAAATAATAAAATATCCAATATAATAAAGAATGACGATATTACTATCAAAAAAATAGATCATCATCTCATTCTGGATGGAAGAGAGGCTGTAAGTGAAGGACAAACTTTAGCTATTGCCTATGCATATATAGGTTCTCTATTTGAACATGCAGTTTTTGAATTTCCATTTATTGTTGATTCACCAGCGGCTGCTATGGATTTGCAGGTTCGTAGAGAAATTGCAAAAGTTATACCTAATCTTTTTAATCAGTTAATTATTTTTGTGACATCAGGAGAAGTAAAGGGCTTTGCAGAAATGTTTTACAAACGAGATGATGTACAATATATTACCCTAAAAGGGGGGAAAGATAATGATGTTGAATGTAAATTTGGAAGAGAATATTTCGCCAGATATCAGGATAAAGAGGGCACAGAGTAAAGTTCCATTTATTTTACCAAAGAATTGCCGTAAATATTTTCAGAATATCTTTGATCCAAAAAATAAGGATGGTACAAAGTTAAATTTGTATTTTGATGAATATTATTTTTGCTTGTTAGCGGGATTGTCCTGTGGCAAGTATGATAGTGAACCTGAATTGGACTCAACTTCCCAGATGGATGAATATCCAGCAGAATATGAAGAATGTCGTGATTATGTAGCAGGGCTCTTAATAGCAACGGAGGCAGAGCTTATTGGTATCCCTCAAACCGATGCTGTGGGTTTAGAAAGACTGATGGTAACATACATAGATTCTACTTCTAAAACTAGATTAAATGGAAATGCCAAAAGGCGGTTAAATCAATATGCATCTAGGGGGATGGGATTAATAAGAGAAAAGTTAGGTGGTACACCATATAAATTAGAAATGTTTTTACTTGATTTTTTTCAGTGTTTGGAAAATGGAGAATTCAAAGAATAATTATTTTTAAATTTTATGGAATCGGACTACCCCTAATTGTAATATTAAACACAGGATAAAGATTTACTATGAAATAAATTGATGAGTACGGAGGAGAAAGAATGTCTAACATTTGGGGAACAGTAATTCACTTAAAAGAATTTCTTGAAAATAAGGAAACTTCAGTTCATGTTCAAAAGGGAATAGAGTCGGAGCCTGTATTTTCTTTAAAAAAGGATAGAAAATATATTATACCTGATTTTCAAAGGGAAATACGGTGGCAGAAGAAACAAGTGGTTGAACTTCTGAGGGATATTGCAAATGGGCAAAAATTTTTGGGAAATATTATTCTTACAAGAGTAGCTAACGATTTTGAAATAATCGATGGGCAGCAAAGAATAACAGTTTTAATAATTATATTACACTATTTAAGAGTGAAATTTGTAGATTCATTTGAAGTTTTTGAAAATTGTATAATAATTAATCAAAATTTCTCTGAGTTTGCTAGTTTAATGAAATATAATTTTAATATTGAAAGTATTTCTGATGATATTTTGAAAAAAAGAATATTACTTAGTGATAGTTTCGAACAAAGAAACGGATATAAACAAATATGGGATGCTATAGATTCATCAGATATTTTATCAAATTCAGTTAAAGCTGTAAGCTTTTATAATAATCTTAAGAAATGTGATGTAAATATTATAGTAAATATTGAAGGCTCTACAGAAAATAGTATTGAATATTTTATAGATGTAAACTTAAAAGGTATAAGATTAGATGCGGAGGATATTTTTAAAGGTTATTTATTTAATAATGATTCAAGTAGAGAAGTAAGAAATTATTGGATAAAAATAAAAGAACTTGTTTTTAGACTTAACAAAAGAAGAGACATATATTCGGTTGTTAAGCTATTTGAACATTATTTTTATTGTGATTTATTTTTAAAACAAGGTTATGAGTCTGTTGTTTTCAAGAAAGAAGAATTTATTTTACTAAATGATTGTACAATAAATAATGTAAATCATTATGCTGGAGAACATATAATAAAAGCACTCAATAGCAATAGTTATATGCGAAGTGTATTAGTAAATATAATAAAATATTTAGAAATAATAATTGATATAATTGAATCATCCGGTCCAAGTGAAAAGTTTAAAGAATTATTTACTGGTCAAAAGACTCTGGATTCAATAGAATATTCTATTATACACAATTTAATGAAAAAAATATTGTTAGATAAGGATACAGTTCCTAAAGTTTTAATTATGAAGTATGTATTAAACGTATTATTAAATAAAGAAACTAATAAATTTGATAGTAAAAAAATATATGGAGTATTTTTTTATGCTACTTTATTTATGATTTTTTCTGACAAAAAGGATGGAGATAGAACTTTTAAAATTGTTAAGCATAAAAATTGGTATAACGAATTAATGTTAGAGATTATGGAATATTTTGATGGTCATAATATACAGAATAAAAAAATATATGCAAAGTATAAATATTCTTTAAAGGAGGATGCTCTTGATGAACGAATAAGATGTAAATCGTTAGCAGCTATCTATAACTACTTTGAGTTTACAGATAATATGGTTAAAGTTAAGAAAGGAAAATACGAAGAGTTAAAAGAGTTTATTACTAATGATGAGGTTTATAGTATAGAACACTTTATTATCAATAAAAGTAAAAAGGTAAATGTAAATTATGATGTATTATATGAATATCCGACAGAAGTTTATAGTTACAGAAATTCACTTTTTAATTTTATTTTTATTAATAAAAAAATAAATGAAAAAATATTATGTAATTATTTTATTCAGGATAAAATAAAAATTTTGGAAGAAAAAGGATATAATTTTAATTGTGAATATACTAATATGGTAATTGAGAAAGTTAAAGAAACTTTCGAATGTTATCCTGAATTAAATGGTTGTAAGACTTTTGAAGAAGTCAATGCTATATTGAATAATTATTATGAAACTGATTTTAAAGAGAGTTATGGAATATTTGTAAATGAAATAGTAATGGAAGTCTTAGCTCATATAAATCCTTTAAAAAACTAATAGATAAAACAACAATATAATTTCATATATTTTAAGGGCAGAGTTATTTAAATGAAATGACTCTGCTCTTAATTATTTTATTTGTGTTTGTAATAGAAGATCTAATACTTAATATTGAAACCAAAGAATTTTAAAGGATAGCTTTCTATGAGAACGTGTAGGTTTCTATAAGAACATCTGTTTACATCTATATCTTTTTAACTTATAATAAGGTGATAAAAGGAAAAGGTGATTGAAATGGCATTAAATAAAAAAGATATTAACGATATAACAAAAATGATTCAAGAATTATATCTTGAAGATAATATTCCCTGGATATGTGGATATAGTGGAGGAAAGGATTCATCGGCAATAGTTCAACTGGTATGGTATGCAATTGCTTCATTACCTGAAGAACAAAGAAGTCATAAAAAAGTATACGTTATCAGTACAGATACCTTAGTAGAATCCCCTGTAATAGCTACTTGGGCAGAAGCATCATTAACTAAAATGGAACGAAAAGCTGCCGAAAATAAAATGCTTATATTGCCTCGGCGTTTAACTCCAAAAATGAACAATACATATTGGGTAAACTTAATTGGGCGAGGATATCCTTACCCTCGTAAAAATTTCCGTTGGTGTACGGATAGGCTGAAAATAGAACCTTCTAATTCTTTTATAAAGAGTGTATTGGATTCTGAAAATGAAGCTATTTTAGTGCTTGGCACTCGTAAAGCCGAAAGTAAAACAAGACGAGAGGTTATGGAAGAGTATGAAAAGAAAAGATATAGAGCTCATTTAAGTAAAAATGGTTCCTTTGCAAATTCATACGTATTCACCCCCATAGAAAACTGGAGTGATGACGAAGTATGGCAGTACCTTATGCAATATGAAAATCCGTGGGGACATTCAAATAAGGAATTATTGGCAATGTACAGTGGAGCTTCACAAGACGGAGAATGCCCTTTAGTATTGGATACAAGTTCTCCAAGTTGTGGAAATAGCCGTTTTGGATGTTGGGTTTGTACCTTGGTATCAGAAGACAGGTCGATGGCCGCCATGATTCAAAATGATTCTGAAAAAGCATGGATGCAACCTCTATTGGATTTCAGAAATGATATTGCAG